>SICU01000003.1 GCA_009694755.1 Candidatus Pacearchaeota archaeon | reverse complement strand
CTGCATCAGCAAATTTGACGCCCATAATATTCCAAAATTGCTCATCATATCCTACGTCTCTTAAAAAATTTGAATTTGTTGTGAGAGTCATAAGGTCTGAAGGAGGTAAATTTCTTGTTCTTAAAATATCATAAGTTGTTTCCCAAATTCTTTCTTTTTCTTCAAGAGACAATTCTTTGAGGTTTCTTTTTTTTATTTGTGTTGCTAAACGAACATAGATATTTTCTTCTAATTTTCCATTTAAACTCATTCTAGGATTTCACCTTGTCCGATAAGTCGCCAGTGATTATTTACATTTCTTGCAAGTCCGATTTTATTATTTTTGAATGGAATTACTGGAATTTTTAGAGTTATTTCCGCTTCTTTAGAATTTAGTTTATTTATCATTCCGACAGTTACAGAAGTGTTTATTGAAATCATAATTGTTTCGCTTGGTTTTAACGGAGTTATTTGAGGCATTCCTTCAAATTCTTTAAATAGTTCGTATGAAATTTTGAGTTTTGTAGTCATCTCTGGAAGTTTTCCAGTTATTGAAGTTAGACATCCTGAAAATGCATCTGTTTTTCCCATGCTCATGTCTAATTCTGTTTCTATCGATGCGCTTCCTCCAGGCGTTAACTCGTCTAATTTATGTTGTCCTTTGAAAATAGAAGCAATTTTCGTGTAAATTGTTTTATATTTTAATTGATTTGCTTCCTTTATCATTAAACCTGGTTTTATTTCTATGCTGTCTCCTACTTTCAATGAACCTGTTTTTAATGTTCCTCCTAAAACTGTTCCGTGTAGATTTTTTGGTTTAGTTCCAGGTTTGTTTATGTCGAAACTCCTTGCAATTAAAAATATTGGAATGTCTGATTTATCCCTTTTAGGAATTGGAATTTCGCATAGAGCTTCGTATATTTTTTCAATGTTTATTTCTTGTTGCGCTGAAACCGGAATCACTGGGGCGTTTTCGGCGATTGTTCCTTTGAAATCTTTTCTAATCATATTGTAATTTGCGAGAGCTTGTTCTTTTGTAACTAAATCTATTTTATTTTGGATTATAATTATATTTTTTAAATTTTTTACTTGTAACGCCATTAAATGTTCTCTTGTTTGCGGTTTGATTCCTTCGTTTGCGGCTACGACGAGAATTGCGGCGTCAACGATTGCGGCTCCAGAAAGCATTGTAGCCATCAGCATTTCGTGTCCCGGAGAGTCTATAAATGAAATATATCTTTGAGGAGTTCCTTTATTATTAATATTGTATTCTTCGCCTTTTGAAACAACTATGTCTGCGTAACCAAGTTTTATAGTAATTCCTCTTTTCAATTCTTCAGAATGTGTGTCTGTCCATTTACGGCTTAATTTGTATAATAACGTGGTTTTTCCGTGGTCAATATGTCCAGCAATTATTACGTTCAATGTTTCAAGTTCTTGCATAAAGTTATTTGGAATGAGGGTTTAAAAGGATTTTTCTAATGTAGATTATAGAGTAATTTATTGTGCAGGGACTGCTTGTTCTTTTGGTTTGTTTTGTTCTGGGAAAATTTCTGTTAAAGTTTTATCGCCGTGCTTTACAATTATACAATTTAACTGAGCTGTTTTTTCAGAAATTTGTTGTCCTCTTACTGTTTTTCTTAACCTTAATCCGTCAATATTTTGTCTTGCTTTTTTTCCCGCTTTTCTTGGGCGTTTGTGCATTCCCCAACCATAAGTTAAAATTATTCTTTTCATTTCTGGACCTTGTATTCCTTCTTTGTGAGGAAATCCTGAACTATCTGTTGCTCCTGTGATTTTTAGAGTGTATCCTGAAAGATTTTCTGAAACTTCTAACCCTTCAAATGTGTCGCCTATCTTTTTTCCAATGATTGTTTCACTATTTGATTCAACTTTCCAAGATTTTCCCTTTTCAGAGAGGTTTACTTTAAGTGACATTCTTGTATGTTAGAAAAGGGGTTTTTAAGTCTTACTTATTGTATCAATAATGCGAATATTCCGATGTTAGTTATAGATGTTAAAATGCAATAAAAACAAAATTCTTTTATGATACTTATTTGAATTAAAATTAAAAATAAAGAATAAAACGCTGAAATTACGGATGCTCCAATTATAATTTTTTCAATGGCAAAATATCCCTGATTTACCAAAATTATTCCGATAATTATAGAAATATAATATATCCATCCTAAAATGTCATTTTTGATTCCAAGAGTTGATGACCATTTACTTTCTAAAACATTATTGCAACTTATTGAATTTATCGGACACACAACTCTTTTATTTTTTAAACGAGTGAGAGCGATATAACTGGAAATTAATAATCCAAATACTGATAGCAAAATTAACCATAATTCATTCATAGCTGTTGAAACGATATTTTCTTTTTATATCTTTACTTCTTTAGAAATAGTAAAAGATTTAAAGTAGTTTCACATTTATTTTTTATGAAAACTGCAAAAAATAATCTTAAAATAAAAAGAGTTAGAGAAATAACTAAGAAACTTAAGGGCGATGTTAATTTGCCGAAAGATATGCTAAATCTTCCTACTTTTTTGAACGTTTCGAGAATTATCTTGACTTTCGTTATTTCTTATATGATTGTCGTAGATAGTCGAATAATTTTAATCGTTTCTGTTTTTGCTTTTGCGGCAATTACAGATTGGCTTGATGGATATTTTGCTCGTAAGTTTAAATTAACTAATGATTTTGGACGTAAAGCTGATATGTTTGCAGATAGATTTTTGTGGATTGGAACTTCTGTGACTTTGGTTTTTGTTTTTGGAATTAAAGGTAGATTAGAAGCAATACATGGACTTCAAATTTTATTGATTATGACTCGTGAAATAATTTCTGCTCCTTTTGCTTTGGCTGGATTGTTTAGCGGTTCTGTATTTCCTCCAACAAGATATATTGCAAAAGTTACAACATTTGTTCAAGGATTTGCGTTACCTTCTTTAATGTTGAGTATATTTTATCCTATTTGGTTTTATGTTTCGTTGCCTTTGTCGTTAATTATTGGTGTTGCTGGTGCTATTTCAGGATTACATTATATTCACGATTTGGAAATTCTTAGAGAAAGAAAAAAATATTAAAAATTCAATCTACTTCGGTGAATTTTTATTTTCCCCAGTCAATTTTTTTCTTGCGTGCGATATTACTATGTAACTTGTTATTGCTAAACCTAAAATTGAAAGAATTATTATCCAGAGTTCTATCATTAATATTTTACGAAGAGGTTGTTTTTATGTTTTTGTAAACCTTTAAAAAGCGTTATTTATCAATTTTTATATGAAAGGATTAGTAGTTATTCATACCGAGATAGGTTATTTGGATGTTTCCGACATGGGAAAAACATCTGCAAATCGTTTTGAAATAGTGTTTAATTCTATTGCTGAAGAGATGAAAACATACTTAGCAAGAGGAGATTTAGTCTATCTTCTTGGTTGTGAAAGCAATAGTTCTGATTCTCCTTTGATTTTTCCAAAAATTCGCGAATTGACTGGACACGATAATTTAGTTTATGTTTCCGGAAATATGTGTGCTGAACCTCAATTTCTATTAACTAAGGAACAAATGCTGTTAGATGGAGTTAGTCAAGCAAGTTTGTGTGGCGTATCTCGTGATTGCTGTGTTCAAGATATGTATATGTGTCTTATTGGAAAAGCTAACCTAACTGAAGCTTATAAAAATGGATATAAAAAATTAAGATGGCCTGATGAGAAATTCAAAGGAATATTTACATATAATTTGGATACTCTAATTGAAGAAAGATTAACTTAATGAACTATTTACCCCAGTCTGACTTCTTACGTCTTTTAATTTCTGCGAGTTCCATCAATGTTTTTATTTCACTTTCTGACAGAAGGTCTTTATTTTTTTTGAATTCTTTAAATTGCGATTCTGAAATTTGACTATAAAGATATTTTTTATCTGCAAGCTGACGTTCAAAATTAACGCCTGGAAGAGACATTGCAACTTCTTTTCCTTCTGTTGCTTCTTCTACTGATTCTTTGTCTTCTTGCAATGCTTTTACTCTTGCTATTTGTTCATCTGTTTCATCAATTAACGGGATATTTTTTCTTACATCTCCTGCAATTACTTTTATTCCGAATATTGCAGGATTTGAATTTCTAAATTGATATTGATGAAGTATTTCTATTTTACAAATTGTTGCGAGAGACATAAGTCGTTTTTTTTCTATTTGTGCGTGCCTTTCTTGACGCCATATTTGCAAACTTTCTATTAATCTATAAACAACTTGATTCGTGATTATTTTTACGTTTTTAGGTAACTGAATATCTTCTTCTTGTTCAACGTTGAATCCTATAATTATTGCATTAAGAGGATTCAATTCTAAATTTGCTTTTGCCGCGACTAAGTCTGTTTTTCCTATTGGGCCGATTCCTGCTTTTACGACATTTATGTTAGCTTGTTTTAACAAAGTAAGTAATGCTTCTAAACTTCCCAATGAATCTGCTTTTACAATTATTCCTTCTTTTTCTGTAACTATCGTATTTTGAAATTCTTTTTTGAAATTCTTTTTTATTTCTTCTAAATTATTATTTATTTTTTGAAAAGGCATTCCTGAAAGAATTCCTTCTTTGTTTGTTAATTGTAATCTTACTCCTGTTGCTGCTGTCGCTTGTTTTGTTGCTTTGAATTTAATGCTTAGAGGAATAACTTCTTCCATCCCTCGAATTTTGGTAATTATTGGTTCGCCATAAAGTGTCGCAATTGCTATTTCATCTCCTTCGCTTAAAACTCCATCATAAATTATTGCTTCCGCCGTTTCCATTGAACGCTCCTTTTTTATTTCCAATAAAACTCCTTTTGTTTCAGAAGATAACTTTAATTTTTCTGTTAGGAATCTTTGAGAAATTCCGCATAAAATGAAAAGTAATTCTGGAATTCCTTCCTTTGTTTTTGCTGAACAAGGAATTATAACTATTTTTTTTGTGAAATCTGATATTTCGTAAAATAACTCGCTGTCAAATCCTTGACTTTGAAGAGCTCCTTGAAAAGTCCCTAATGACACTTCAAATTCTTCTTTTGTATGTGCTGAAAGAGTTTCAATAGATTCTTTGATTGTGTTTTTCTTATGCCAACCAGAAAGAGTGTCAACTTTATTTAACGCAATTACGAAAGGAGTTTTGTTCGCTTTTAATATGGAAATTACTTCTGCTGTTTGTGGTTTGATTCCGTCTTTTATGTCTACAACTAAAATTGCAATGTCTGCTAACGAACCTCCTCTTTTACGAAGATTGGTAAATGCTGCGTGTCCTGGAGTGTCAATGAAAAGAAATCCGGGAATTTTCAAATCGATTTTTGTTTTTTCAAGTAAAGGACACATTTTTTGTATTTGTTCAAATGGATATTTTGTGAAAGAAATTTTCTGAGTTATCCCTCCTGCTTCTAATCCTTGAAGGGAGGTTCCTCTAAAACAATCTAATAACGAGGTTTTTCCGTGGTCTACGTGTCCTGCTACAGTAATTATTGGCTGTCGTATCATATATTTTGAAGTTTAGAGATACTTTTAAAGGTTAACTGATTTGAGTTTTTATGTTTGTAAGAAAAATCGTTTTCTCTTTACTAATTCTTATTTTGTTATTTACTGGTTTTTTGCTAATTGAAAATAATTTTACTTCTAGTTTAATATTTAATTCTACATATACAAAAGCTTTTTGTTCTGAAAATACTTGCATTGATTTTGTTGTTTCTTGTTCTGGTGATGAAGTTGTTGAACTTGTTCCAATTTCAGGATTTGTGACTTTTGGAGATGATTGGGTTGATGAACGGGAAGATAAAGATTTGTGTTAGATGAAATCTTGAGAATTTTGTATAATTGCTGTTAGGCGATGAGGCCCTACAAAGTGGGGTTGAAAGTTTGTAATTTGAAAGGATACCTACATTTCCATTTCTTCATAATTTTTTGCTGGTTTTTTAGAACTTGTTTTTTCTTTAGGGGTTTCTGGTTTTGATGTTGCTGGTTGTTCTGTTGGAACTATAACTGCTTCAGTCATATCTTTTTCGTTAATACTATTAATTGCTTGTTTGAATGCTTTGAAATATTCTGCCGGAATTCTTGTTCCTGCTTTTGTGAAACCTGTGTAACGTTCTGATTTTACGAATTCTCTTATTGTCAATCCCCGCTTTCCTCCGAAATCATCTATTCGAATAACTATATCAGTTTCTTGATTTTTTGTTATTCTGTCTATATCTTTTTCCATACAATTTCATAAACCTTACATATTTAAGGATTTGTGTTTCATTTTATTTATGAATAGTTTGAAAATTGGAAATATTAAATTAAAAAATAAATTATTTCTTGCGCCGATGGTTGACGTAACAGATTGTGCCTTTAGATTGCTGTGTCGTGAACAAGGTGTAGCGATGGCTTATACGGAAATGATTTATATTAAGGCAATTTTGCACGAAAATGAGCCTACTAAAAAATTAATGACTATCGGAGGAAAATTAGACCAACCTTTAGGTTTACAGATTACGGGAAATAATGTTTTAGAATTTAATAAATTTAGTAAGTTGTCTGTTTTGCAGAATTACGATTTAATTGATATTAACTGTGGTTGTCCTTCAGCGAAAATTGTTGGAAATGAAGCTGGAAGTTATTTGTTAAAGACGCCTGACAAAATTGCCGATATGATTCGTGTTTTGAAAAATGAAGGATTTATTGTGACTGCAAAAATTCGATTGGGCTTCAAAAATAATAATGTTCTTGAAGTATCTAAAAAAATTGAAAAGGCTGGTGCTGATTTATTGACAATCCATACACGAACTGCTGAACAACGTTCAAGTGAAAAACCAGATTGGTCTTGGATTTCGCGCGTGAAACACGAAGTGGGAATTCCGATTGTTGGGAATGGGGGAGTTGTAAATGGAAAGACTGCATCTGATATGTTAGATATTGCTGATGGTGCAATGATTGCTTCAGCAGCTATTGGAAATCCCTTAATATTTCGAGAGATTTTAAAATATTTGAAAAATGGAAAAGAAAAAGAGATTACTAAAAAAGAAAGAGTTAGTTCTTTTCAAGATTATATTACTTTGGCTGAAAAATATAAAGTTTTTGATATGGGGCGTGTTAAATATTTAGGAGCGAATTTTCTGAAAGGATTTGATGGAGCTTCGCAGGCAAGAAATGATTTTATGAAACTGAAAAATATTGAGGAAATTAGAAATTTTGTTAAACTTCTTTGTTAGAAACTCTTATAACCTTTATTTTTCTTGTTTCTATATGGATTTAGTTTTGTATAATACGCTTACTCGCAAGAAAGAGGAGTTTAAATCTCTTAAAAAAGGAAAGGTTGGAATGTATTCGTGTGGGCCGACGGTTTACTGGTATCAACATATTGGTAATTTAAGAGCTTATTTGTTTTCTGATATTTTGAAAAGAGTTCTAATCTATAATGGCTTTAAAGTCTAAAGACGAAATGGCGGAGTTTGTTAAGAGTCTTTAATTATTTACTATTATACTTTTCCCAGATTCTCGCAAATATTGGTTTGTTTTTCAATTCTGAAAGGGTTCCTTCTGCGATTATTTTTCCTTTGTCAAATATGTAAATATAATCAAACTTTTTCAATAAATGAAGTTTATGAAGAGCGGAGATTATTGTTTTATCTTTGAATTCTTTTATGATTTGGTCGTATATTTTGATTTCATTTAATGTGTCTACACTGCTTGTTGGTTCGTCCATGAGAACTATTTCGCTGTCTTTAGCTGCTAATAATCCTCTTGCTAAAGCTAAACGCTGTTTTTCTCCACCACTTAAAGAAACTCCTTTTTCCAGTACGTTTGTTTGAATTCCCTTTGATAAGCGATTTATTACTTCTTTAAATTGAGCCATTGCTATTGCTTTATCTAAATCCTTTTTTTCCGTTGAGCTCCCCATAGTGATATTATATTCTATAGAATTATTGAATATTTCAGGGTCTTGAGGAATAAGTGTTATTGTATTTCTGATTTTATCAAGTCCTTCATCTAAGTATTTTCCATTAACAATTACCTTTCCAGATTCTGGTTTTACTAATCCGCGTAATAAAGCAAGCATGGTGCTCTTGCCTGAACCAGATGTACCAATAAATGCTATTCTTTGACCTTTTCTAAACTTAATATTTGCATTGTCTATATGTAGTTTTGCTTGTTTTTTATTGTGATTGAATGAAATATTCTTTATTTCTATCTCTTGCCAATTACTTGGAAGGTTGTCAAAACTTTCAATCTTTACTTTATCAAACTCTTCATCTATTTGTCTTGCATTTTCTATTTGAGAGCTATACCTTACAATACTACCATATAAAGAAGCGAATCTGTAGAATGTTTGGCCAACTTGCGCAAGGTATCCGTACAAAATATATAATGTTCCTATTTTTATTATACCATTTAGATGATAATCTGTGTACGCCTTAAGACTTAAGACAATTACAGTCATTAGTGAAATTGCTATACTCGCAGTTCCCCATTTAAGTTCGTTTAGAAAGATATTTTTCTTTTCTACTTTGTAGCTAGCCATTATGCTATCATCAATCTCTTTTTTAACTGTTGGTTTTAGACGAAGAGTAATTATTGTAATAATGTTACTTATATAATCATAAATTTTTGCTGCAGCTTTGTTTCCATAATTATTTATTTCTTTATATTGTTTGTTGAGTCTTAAGTCAATTTTATATACAAAATATAGAGTAATAATTGAAAATAATAGTGCCAGTATTGCTGCACGAGTATCAAAAAATAATAAAATTATTACTGAACCAAACAAATTTACTATTCCATAAAATATATCAAAAGTTGTGTTTCGAGAAAACGAACTAATTGCTGAACCGCCTCTATTTATTTTATCTATTGTGCTACCAGAATGATTGTCCTTGTGCCATTTTATTGGGAGTTCAAGCACTTTTTCAATTTTTGAATTTATATAATCTCTATTTACAAAAAAACCAGTTTTTTGTTCTTGAACTCTTGCAAAACCATGAATTAACCAAAAAACAATATTAATCCCTAATAATAAAAAAATGATATATATTAAACTGGTTAGTTCTGCTTCTGAAGTTATCTGGTCTTGAACTTTATTAAAAATAAGTCCAACTATAAGTGGGTGCATGAGGTCTATAACTCCAGCTATAAAAAAAAGAGTTGTGTAAAAAATAAACATTTTCTTTCTTTTTCCTAAATGTTGCCATTCTGTTTTGAATGTGTTTGTAATTGGATTCACGTCTTTTTTCATAACTTTATAAGATTTGGTAGTTTTAAAACGTTATTAGAAACTCTTATAACCTTTATTTTTCTTGTTTCTATATGGATTTAGTTTTGTATAATACGCTTACTCGCAAGAAAGAGGAGTTTAAACCGCTTAAAAAAGGAAAGGTTGGAATGTATTCGTGTGGGCCGACGGTTTACTGGTATCAACATATCGGTAATTTAAGAGCTTATTTGTTTTCTGATATTTTGAAAAGAGTTCTAATCTATAATGGCTTTAAAGTTAATCAAATAATCAATGTAACGGATGTTGGGCATTTGACTTCTGATGCAGATGAAGGTGAGGATAAAATGGAAATTGCTGCTTTAAAAGAAGGAAAGAATGCTAAAGATATTGCGAATTATTATTTTAAAATATTTAAGGAGGACTTTAAAAAATTAAATATTCTTGAGCCAAGCACATGGGCTTGGGCAACAGAACATATAGATGAACAGATAGAGTTAATCAAAAAATTAGAGAAGAAAGGTTTTACTTATAAAACAGAAGATGGAATTTATTTTGACTCTTCTAAATTTAAAAATTATGGAAAATTGGCTTTATTGAATATAGATGGGTTAGAATCTGGGAAAAGAATTGCCGTTGGAGAAAAAAAGAATAAAACTGATTTCGCATTATGGAAATTTTCCTCTGGAAAAGAGAAAAGACAACAAGAGTGGTCTTCTCCGTGGGGTGTAGGTTTCCCTGGATGGCACATTGAGTGTTCAGCAATGAGTATCAAATATTTAGGAGAGCATTTCGATATTCATACTGGTGGTGAAGATCATGTTCCAATTCATCACACTAATGAGCTTGCTCAGTCAGAAGGTGCTACTGGAAAGAAATTTGTCAA
This sequence comes from Candidatus Pacearchaeota archaeon, assembly GCA_009694755.1. Lineage (GTDB taxonomy): Archaea > Nanobdellota > Nanobdellia > Pacearchaeales > GW2011-AR1 > SICU01. The sequence goes on along the minus strand of SICU01000003.1, from coordinate 31,793 downwards.
CTATTGGTTGCATGGAGCTTTTTTAGTTGATAGTGATGGTAAAAAAGTGAGTAAGAGCACTGGAGGATTATATACTATTTCAGAATTAGAAGAAAAGGGATACTCTGCTTATCATTATCGTTATTTGTGTTTACAAACATCATATAGGAAACAACTTCAATTTAGCTTGGAAGCTTTAGACGCATCAAAGAACGCTTACGAGAAAATTAAGAATAAAATTATTAGACTTAGAAAGGAAAATAATCACGGAAATACTGATGTTGAGCATCATAAGAAACAGTTTCTTGAAGCGATAAATAATGATTTGAATATGCCTCAAGCTCTTGAAGTTTTCTGGGAAGTGATGGAAGAGACTGATATGAATACGCGGACAAGGCTCGCTTTACTTGAAGATTTTGATAGAGTTTTGGGAATTGGCGTTAAAGATATGAAAGAAGAAAAAGTTGTGATTCCGAAAGACGTTACTCTTTTATTAGTTGCACGTCAGGAAGCACGTAAAAAGAAAATGTTTGCAGAGGCAGATATTTTACGTCAGAGAATTAAAGAACGCGGTTTTGTTATTGAAGATTTGGGAGAAGACGGACCGTATCTTAGAAAAATCGATTAAACAAATTTAAAATTTTATGTAGGGATTAGGATTACTTCAAAATTTACTAGTTTTGAAGTTTCGAGAAATCTCAATTTCGAAGAACGTTCGAATCCTTACTTCAATCTCTCTTAAAATATAATTTTATGCGGGGATTAGGATTCGAACCTAAGAAAGCACTAAGCTAACACGGCCTTAACGTGTCCCATTTGACCACTCTGGCATCCCCGCGAATATACTTTACAAAAGAAAACTCCTTTAAAACCTTTGCAAATGAGTTAGCGGGTATATTCAATCAAGCATATCAATTACCATTATTTTCGAAGTCAGACGATTTTTATGGAACCGTTGTTTATAGAGATGGCAATCAGTATATGGCTTCTCGGATTAATTAATTCTAGCACAAATCCTTTTAAAACATATGAACTTAATAGAAATCTATGAGTTTTACAGGTGATCAAGGCAGACTTCAAAGTTTAACGACGAACGCAACTAATTCTTGGAAACCAAAAGAAACGGTAATTCCACCAGACGGATTTTTAACAGAGTCATATACTGGATTAAAAACTTCAAGTAAATTAGATTTTTTAAAAGAAGATAAAAAAACAGAACAAATTTTTGAAAATCCCTATTGGGATTTAAATGATGCGAATGGAAAAATTGCCCCTTTAAAATTTTCAAATGGGAAAACGCAAACAGACGTAATAAAAGAAATAGTTGATTTAGTAAAAAAAGGAAATAAAATAATTTTTATTCACGGAGCTTGTGGAACGGGAAAATCCGTAATTGCTTTAAACGTTGCAAGAAAATTAGGAAAAGCGTCGATAATAGTTCCAGTAAAGGCACTTCAAAGACAATATGAAGAAGATTATACTGGGAAAAAATTTCTGTATAAATTAAACGGCGAAAAAATGAAAATTGCTATGATGACTGGAAAAGAAAATCACGATTCGATAATTGAACCAGGAGTTTCTTGTGCGAATCCAGAACTTCCTGAAAATATAAAAATAAGTGAGAAAAATTATAATCAATTGTCAAGTTATTATTTGAAAAATCCATTTGTTTCGGGGCGAGATGTTCCAGATTATAAACATCTAAAGAGATTATCTATTGCTCCTGCAAATCCTTATTGGAGTCCAATTGTTCCATCAACTTATGAATTAAATCAATTAAAAGATGCTAAAAAAATAAAATATGAAGGTTGTGACGGAAGAGAATACACTTTTTATCATCGGAAATCTGGATGTTCGTATTACGACCAATATCTTGCATATACACAAGCAGATGTTTTAATATTCAATGCAGCGAAATACAAAGCAGAATTATCTATTGGGAGAAAACCTGCAACAGATATTGAAATAATTGACGAAGCAGATGAATTTTTAGATGGATTATTTCAACAAGAAGAAATAAATTTAACGCGATTTGCAAATAGTTTGAACACGATAATTCCAGAATCTTTGGACACGCGAGAAACAATAAAATCAATTTTAGATTTGATAAATTTAGAAGAAAAAAATAAAAAAGCGTTGGGAATAAATGAGAATCAGGTTTTTAATATTTCTGAAACTTATTTGAGTAAAATTTTTAAGTTATTAGAAAAAGATAAAGAACTTGAATCGGAAATCCTTTTAGATGAGAATAGTTATGCGAGTAAAGCTTTTGAACTTGCAAGAGATTTCGCGGATTTAACCGAAGATGTTTATGCAACTTTTAGAAAAGAAGAGGATAATTTGTATGTGAAATTGGTGAGTACGAATTTGGGTCCAAGAATTCAAGAACTTTTAGATAAAAATAAAGCGTTGATTTTTATGTCTGGAACGTTGCACACAGAAAATGTTTTAAAAAATATTTTTGGAATAACTAATTTCAAAATAGTTGAAGCGGAAGGACTTCAGCAAGGAGCGATAGAAATTTCTATGACTGGAAAAGAAAGAGATTGTAAATATGCAAATTTTACAGGAGGACAACATTCAAGAGAAGATTATCTTCGAGCATTAAACACAATTGTAGAAAAAGCAAAGAGGCCTACTTTAATTCATGTAAATGCATTTCAAGATTTGCCAACCGAAGAAGAAAAAATGAAGTATCATTTGATAGAATTGACTTCGCAAGAACGTTTAAGAGAACAACAAAAAGAAGATAAAACTGGGAAAATTGTTGCAGTTTTCAAACAGGGATTGAACAATAAATTATTTACTACAAAATGTTCAAGAGGAATAGATTTCCCTGGAAATATGTGTAATTCGGTTGTATTTACAAAATATCCTAATCCTAATGTGTCTGATACATTTTGGAAAATTTTGCAAAAAACTCATCCTGATTATTTTTGGGATTTTTATAGAGACAAAGCACATAGGGAATTTCTTCAAAGAATTTATCGTGCTGTTAGGTCTAAAGACGATCACGTTTATATTCTCTCGCCAGATTTAAGAGTTTTAGATGCCGTGAAAAAACTTCAAAATAAAAATCAAAATTATAATTAGCGAAATTTGAGAAATTTCTAATTTAAAATTTTTTGGTGGTAAATCCCAAGATTTATAAATGATGTATTAGAGTTTAGAAAACAGAAAAATGAATCACAATAGAAGCGAATATCCTGATAGAATTATTAACACAGACAGAGGTACGGAGAGGGATAGAATAGGTTTAATTGGTAGAATAAATCATGGGGGAACTATATCTTTAAGAGGGGAAAGTTCAACAAGTAAAAAAGGGTTAATAGGGGACTGGCAAGTTCACGGCGAATATTTTTTAATGTCTGAAAATCAATTATACGAATCAGTCTCTCCTCAACCAATTTTAGAAAACATATTTGGAGAAAATCCTAAAGATTCGCAAGTAAAAAGGAATTTTATTTTAAGGTCTGCAATAATTTGTTTTTTACATACCACTTTACAAAATAGCGTTTGCACTAATATAGAAAGAGAACAAGAAAGAGAAACAAAAAGGGAAAGAAATTTGAGAATTCCTATTGTTTATCAAGGAAATTTACCACAATTAAAAGAGGATTTTACTAAATATTTAGAAGAAAGAGTAAAAGAGAATAGATACTCCTAAAAAAAATCAATATTGCAATAATATATTTCTTTATAAATTATAAAAAAGCATATGTTATTTAAATATAACTAAACAATAAAAGTTATGCAAAATAATATTGGGGTAATAACAGTGCACTGCAACAGCATTGAAGAATGGCACAACTGGTTAAAAGAGAACCACCTCAAAGAAAAGAGTATTACATTAATAGTTAATAAGAAACACACTGGAAAAGGAACAATATCTCATTTAGATTCTATGAAATAAGCTATATGCTTTGGTTGGATAGACACAACCTTGAAAAGATTAGATGAAAACCAATATGTTAGAAATTTCAGAAGAAGAACAGACAAGAGCACATGGAGTGATAATACTCTAAGATATGCAAAAGATTTAAAAGAACAAAATAGACTTTTTCCAGAAGGGATTAAAAGATATTCTGGAGGGTTAAAGAAACCAACTCTTGACTATGGAATCCCAAAAAATCCAGATAATCCTAAAGACCTAAAAAAAAGCGTTAGAAAATAATAAAGAAGCAAATGCAAATTTCAATAAATTAGCACCATCTCACAAGAGAACATATCTTCGTTAGATAATAAAAGCTAAACTTCTAGAAACAAAACAAAAGAGAATAAGCTCAACAATTGCAAAATTAAGTAGAAACGAAAAACCCGGAAATCTAAAGAACGAATAATTAATCGTCTAAATCTTCGAATTTAACTTTCCACTGATTATCCCAAAGTTTTTTCTTTTTTGCACTGCATTTTGGGCAATACTTGCGAGGAAATCGGGCGTTGGAATTAGTTTCAAATTCTTTCTTACATTCAAAACAATTCATTTTTTTCATAACCGATATACGCTAAGATACTTTAAAAACTAGAGCCTAATTATTTTTTAATATAGTTTTAGGAATAAGTTGATTTTAGGGACTCTAAGCAAGATATTCTTTCCAGTATCTGTAATCAGTTCGGAAGGTATACTAAATATTCTACCCAAAGATTTCTCCTTAACTTCAATAGTTTTGATAGTATTTAGTATAACAGATTTAACCGTGCCTACAGTCATTCATTTCATATCTAGTACAACAGTTATATCGTGGAAAATAGAATCAAAAAATCGATGCACCCCTACACACTTTAATTTGTGGTTTGATGTCAAAGTGCGTCAGAGCACTTTGAACACCCAAAAGTCCCCACGATATTACAAGAAGGACTTTTGTGTTGGTGCTTAATTCATCAAAAATATAAGTCTTTGATATGGGCATAGACCCTTGCAACATAGAAAAGCCAAAGATTAAGAACTATTAAAGCTTTAGGCAAAAATATGAATTCTGAAAGAAAAAGTTTGTTGAAAGAGAAAAACACTAATTTTGAAGAAAAGATATATTATGATAAAGATTTGAAGATTGTTGAGAGTATCGTATTAAATGAAATAAAGATAATAACGAGGATAAAAGATAAAAAATTTGAACCAAAAAATTTATTTCAACTTAGACTAAAGTCTGAAGAAGCAGCAAAACAGTCCGAAATAAAAGGACTAATTTCATATCCATTAATTAAAAATAATCTTGCTTATAACTTACCGCATCAGCAAGAAGGAGCACTTAAAATTTTAAGGGATTTAGATGGTAGAGCATTGCTAGCTGATGAAGTTGGTCTTGGAAAAACAATTACAGCTGGAATGGTTTTAAAGGAATGTATTGTTCGTGGTTTTGTAACTCGTGCTTTAATCTTAACTCCTCCTTCTCTTGTTCAACAATGGAAAGAAGAGCTTACTACAAAATTTAATTTAAATTTCACTGAAATCAATAAAGAAAGCGAATGGGAAAATACGGATTTTGCTATAGCCTCAATGGATAAGATAAAAAATTTCAATCCATCTACCAACGTATTCAAACATGCTAAAGCTCACGAAATATATTGGGACATTATAATAATAGATGAAGCACATAAACTAAAAGATAAAAATACTTTTAGATGGAAATTTGTAGATAAACTTCAGAAGAAAAGGCTTTTATTATTGACTGCAACTCCTTTTCAAAATGATTTAATTGAGCTTTATAATCTTCTCTCGCTTCTAAGAAGAGGGCATCTTGGAACAATTAGCAATTTTCGTTCAAATTTTTTAATAAATGGAGATAAAAGACACCCACTCAATCCACTGGAATTAAAAAGAAAGCTTTCTGAAGTTATGATTCGTAGACGTAGAGATGAAGCAGTAGGGGTAAAGTATATGAAACGGATTCCAATAATTCAATCAGTTAATTTAGATATAGAAGAAAGAAGAACATATGCTGAAGTTGTTGATTTATTATTAAATAATTATCTTGATTTCAATGGTGTACCAATAAAAACAATACTTGCTGCCCACGTTATCCTCCCGAAAATAACAAGTTCGTCAAAATCTTCAATTGAATTTCTTGAGAATTTGATATCTAATTCTAAATATCATACAACAACTATTGAAATTGCAAAGAGAATTCTTGATAATTTTAAGAATATATCAATGGACAGCAAATTAAAAGAATTGATAAAAATAATATATGAAATAGATAAAATAGACAAGGGGACAAAAATACTTATTTACACGAAGCATCCAGCAACCCTAAAATATATTTCAGATATTCTAAAAAAAAGTAAAATGAAAGTTACTGAGTTTCAAGGAGGCTTGACGGCTGATGAAAAAACTAGAAGAATAAAAGAATTTAAAGAAAAGACTCAAATTCTTCTAAGTACTGAAACTGGTTCTGAAGGATTAAACTTGCAATTCTGTTCAAATATTATCAATTACGATCTCCCTTGGAATCCGATGACTGTTGAACAGCGCATAGGACGTTTGGATAGAATTGGACAGACTAAAGATATATTTGTATATAATCTTGCTACTAAAGATACTATGGAAGAGCACGTAGTGGATTTAATTATAAATAAAATGTGCTGTATTGGACTAATTATGGGCGAACTACCAATCATTTTATTTAATATGGGTCTAGACTCTAATGGAAAATCTAGTTCAATTAAGTTTGAAGAAAAAATTATGACTGCTTTTTTAGATTCTAAAAATAATTTGAGCAAATTCGCTAGTGATATAGATAAAGTAAACAAAGAGATAAAAAAAGGAATCGATAATTATCAACAAACTAAAAAGTATACTTCGGAGTTACTAGACTAGTAAATTCATAATATGGCCAAAAATAACTCAAAGAAATTTCTTTTAGAATTTTTCAAAGATTGTATAATCGAGGATAAGGGTAGCTTATTAATAATTAGTGGAGTTCAAACTGAATTTGAAGAATTTATTGGTAAAAAAGCACCGTATAAATTCGTTTTTGACATCAATGCTCATAACACATATAAAGATTCAGAACTAATAATGCAAGGAAGTTATTTTTTACTCGCAATTAGAGATTATCTCAGTGATAAAGGATTGACTTGCTTATTGAAAATAAACATTAAACCAGATATAGCTAAAATCAATAGCAAGTTAAATCTAATAAAATATAAGTTTATAGGAATTAATTCTGAAACATTAAGTTTTTTATATAGATTCTCATTTTTATCTAAGTACCAATATCTCAATAATAAAAAACAAACAATAAATACTATACTTATTAAAAGTCAAAAGTATTCAGATATAGATTTATCTAAATTTAATCTTCAAAAAGGTAATGCTGATATTCTTCCAGAGATGGATATTCAGGAATTTTATAAAAAAGCAAAAGAATTGCTCAATGAAAAAGTTAGCCAAGATGTAATACCACTTAAATTAATTCTGAAAGAAAAAATAAAAAAAGAATTATTTAGAGTAAAGAACCATTACCATAAACAAATTCACGAGAAAGATGAAGAAGTTGAAACATGTGCTAATAAGATAAAAATGCTTGAAAGTAAGCTTAAACATACAGCCTATGAAAGAGATAGAAATATACTAAAAAGAATGATTCGAGAATCAATAGAAAGATTAGAGATGTTAGAGAAAAAAGGATATAGAGAAAGACTAAAATCAGAAGAAAAATTTCATATTAATGATGAAGTTGAAAAACACGTTCTTTCAATAAAAAATAGTTTAATCAATGTTACAGTGATTTATTATCCAATATACCAATTACGTGCAATAAGTAAATGTAAAGATGTAATCTTTAATTATGACCCTGTTGTTGATAAGATATTGTGAAGTCTCGATTCTGGAACGCCCGGACTCGGAATCGAACCGAGAAATCCGTGAGGAAACTAGTTTTCGAGACTAGCGCAGTGCCATTGTGCCATCCGGGCTTATTTACGAAATTAAACTCTGACTTAAAAAGATACCTAAAGCTTAAAAACCTCTTTAACTTAAAAATAATATGGATGTTAAAAGAGGAATTTTAATTGCTGTTGCATTCTATATTGTGACTCTAATTACTGGAATAATTTTAACTACAATTATGCTTTTAAGTTTTGATTCTCCTCAGAATTTACAAAATATTTCCTATATCTCTACAATTGCAATAACTGTTCTATTAACTTCATTTGCTTCAGTTTGGTATTTCAAAAAAGTTGGAATACAAAGAAATCTAAACGAAGGTTTGAAATTAGGTTTGACTTTTATTTTAGTAGGAATTGTTTTAGATTTATTACAAATAATAATTGCTTTAATTTTAGATAAAAATATTCAAGGAATGTCTGAATATTATAAAACTTTCACAGCTTATATTCCTTGGATTTTAGTTTTAATCAGTGCTACATTTATCGGTTCACGAGGCAAATCGGTTGAAAAAGAGATAATTAAGAAACAAAAAACTAAAAAAAGAAAATAAAAATTTATTTTTGAGATGTATATTTAAATAGTTTGTTTTTTAAATAATTTATGAAAAAAATATTTTTTGCTGGTTTGATTATTCTACTTGTTTTAGGAGTTACAATGTTCACTAGACTTTCAGTTTCGAGTTCATTATATTTTGATGATGATTCATCAGAATTTGACGATGAAGATGAGGATAACGATGATTTTTCAGAAAATAATTATAATCTTGGAAAAAATAATTCTTCTATTCAAAATTCTTCAAATTTAGGAAAAATTACTCTTTCGCGTCTTGGAATGCATAATTCTTCTTCTGATTGTTGGATTGCTTACGGTGGAAAAGTTTACGATATTACTTCCTTTTTACCAGGACATCCAGGTTCTGCGGGGGCAATAATTCCATTTTGCGGAACTTCTGAAAAATTTGCACAAGCATTTGTTGGTAAACATGGAACTAAAAAAGTGGATATGCTTATGAAAATTGGAACATTAATCGGCGATTTTGATATTGTCGGGAAAATTTAAATGAATTCTAAAGATTTTGCATTTGTAATTTTGCGTGTTTCTATGGCTTTAGTATTTTTATATTTTGGATTTCAACAAGTTTATAGCCCAGATTCTTGGACTTCATTTGTTCCAGAATTTATGGTTTTTTCTGGAATGACTGCAAATAATTTAGTTGTTTTTAATGGATTTTTAGAACTTATTTTCGGATTGTTTTTAATTATTGGATTATATGTTCGATTTTCTGCTTTGATTTTATCGCTACATTTATTTGGAATTGCTTTCTCTCTCGGATTTAATCCTATTGGAATTCGTGACTTTGGTATTGCTTTCGCAACTTTAGCGCTATCTATTTTTGGCTCGGATAAATATACTTTAGATTATAAATTTGAAAATAGATAAATTCTCTGAGGATAATTTCTAATTTCAATTTTTAATATTTGGAACTGATGTTCTTATGATTTCAAAATAAAAATAGATAAAAAATTACTTAACTAACCTTTGTATTTTATCTACTAAGTCTGGTTGAATATAATAGTGGATTGTTACAGAGTAATTATCTTTCCAATCATTTTGTTTTTTATCGAACTTTTTATGTCCTAATTTCTCTGCTATTTCGGTAAATAATTCTTTAATTTCTTCTTTTTTTGCACTTTTATGACTTTTTAAAAAATCTTCGGCTTTTTTTGTTGCATAAAAGGAACGAACTATGTGCGGATAAAATCTTTCCCCGCAATAATTTTCAAATGCATTCATAAAATCCGTGTCTTTGAGCGGTTTGTTGTGATTATTAGTGAATATAAAATCTGAATTTTTCTTATTTTTTATTTCTTCTTTCATTCTTTGAATATATTCTTTTGGAAATTCTTGAGTTATAGTCATCGGAACTCCGTTTTTTGAGATATAGTCAAATGTCGCTTCATTTTTATCTAGTAAAATATCTTTTTTTGTAAGCGTTGTTAATCCTTTATGTCCTGTTGTTTTATAATACATTTCATTTCCTATTCTCATATATGTTTTTAGTAATGTATACATTGGAACTGCATAAATATCTTTTTTGTCTTTTAATGCGTGTTCAACATTTTTTTCTAATTCAGGATAAATTTCTTCAAATTTTTCAACTTTTTTGTATTTATTTTTTACAGATTTTTTCTTTTTTTCTAAATTATAACAATATGCGAAATTGCCATTAGGATTTTGATAAATTACATCCCAATGACTCTGGGATGATTCATCGTGGAAAGTTAAATTTTTGGCAAGTAATGAATACGCCTTGTCTAATTTTTGTCCATCTGGGAGAATGTTTATTCTTGCTCCTTGAATTTGTCCTTGCGGAGAAATTTGCCCTTTCAAAAAACGTTTGTCTTTTTTATCGATTAATTCTTTAAAATTATTATTTGATTTAAATAATTTAATTGTTTCTTCAATTTTTGGAATTATTGTCTTAGATATTTTCCAAGATTTTTCTGTTTTTTCATAAACTTTTAAATTCCTTCCAATTCTAATTGTTTTTATTGAAATTATCTCTTTTTTCATTAATTCTTTAAAACTTGTTTTGTATTTAATTGTTCTTAATTTTCTTCAACTGGAGGGACACCTCAAGGCTCTGTTTAGGTTGGGAATTTTTATTTTAAGCTATTAAGTTTATATATTGCTTTGATTTTTATTTGTGATGTTTAAAGGATTTATTGTTTTTGAGAATGGTTTTACCAGATTTGTGCCTATTTTAGAAATAATAATTATTTGTATTGTGTTAATTGCTTTTTTTAAATTTATTTTATTATTTGTTAAGAAACGTTTACTTAAACGAGCTAAGTCAAAAAATCATATTTCCACTATTAAGATTTTTTCCAGAATGATTAATATAACTGTGACTTGGGTTATTATTTTATTTGCTTTTTTATCCTATTTTAAATCTTGGGCTGGTATCGGAGTTGTTGCAGGGCTTCTTACTGCTGCGATTGGTTTCGCTTTACAAAAACCGATTACTGGTATTGCTGCTTGGATAATGATTGTGATAAAACGACCATTTCAAGTAGGCGATAGAATTTCTATTGGAACGATTAAAGGAGATGTATATGACCTTTCTTTGACTCACGTTTATATTGATGAAGTTGGAGGAAATATAGACTCTGAACAACATTCTGGCAGAAATGTTTTAATTCCTAATTACAAACTCTTTGAAGAGAATATAATTAATCATACACTTCTTCACGATTTTGTATTGGACGAAGTTAATTACACAGTAAAATATGACAGCAATTTAGACAGAGCGATGGAAATCGGTTGTTTGGTTGCAAAGGAATTCGCAGGAGAATATAGTAAAAAAATTAATAATGAGATAGTTTCTCGCGTTTCAATGGTGGAAAATGGAATGAAAATTAAAGTTTTATTTTTTGCACCAGTTCAACAACTTTCTAAAGTAAGAAGCGATATAACTAAAAAAATTTATGAGTTAATATCTCGAGATAAGAATGTTGCATTAGCATATAATCGATTAGATATATCTATGAAAAAATAAAAATTTAATATAATTTAGTTGGAAAATAAAAAGTTTACTTTAAAAAGGGTATTTTGTTGAGGTATTTATGGAATCATTTAGAAAACTTGGCTTGAGTGCCGAAATGTTAAAAGTTATAGAATCTATCGGTTTTACTGAACCGAGTGATATTCAGGAAAAAGCAATTCCGTTAGTTTTAACTGGAAAAGATGTACTTGGAAGTTCGGCAACAGGTTCTGGAAAAACTCTTGCATTTGGTGCAGGAATAATTGAAAAAATATTTACTGGAAAAGGAATTCAAGCATTGGTTTTAACTCCAACTCGAGAATTAGCTGAACAAGTTGGTAGGAGTTTGCATAAATTTTCACAGTATAAAAAATTAGATGTTCGCGAAATTTATGGGGGCGTTTCAATTGAACCGCAGAAAGTGGCTCTTCGTCATGCAGATATTGTTGTTGGAACTCCTGGAAGAATTTTAGATCATTTGAGAAATGATTCTCTCGATTTATCGCGTCTTAAATTTTTAGTTTTAGACGAAGCAGACAGAATGTTAGACATGGGTTTTATCGACGATGTAGTTACTATTATTGATGAATGTCCGAAAGAAAGACAGACTCTTTTATTTTCCGCGACTATTTCTCCAGATATTCAAAGAATTGCGAAACATTATATGAAAGAACCAGTTTTAATTGAGTCTGAATCTTATGTTGACCCTTCAAAACTGAAACAAGTATATTATGATACTCCGAGTAATTTGAAATTTTCGATGCTTGTTCATTTGTTAAAAGAAGAGAAGTCAGGATTAGTTATGGTGTTTTGTAATACTCGAAGAAACGCGGATTATGTCGTTCATAATTTGGAACGCAACGGCCTTGATGCAATTGCAATTCACGGAGGACTTGCGCAAAATAAACGTAGTCGCGTTTTAGAAGAATTTCATTCTGCGAAAGCTTTGATTTTAGTTTGCACAGACGTTGCGGCGAGAGGGCTCGATGTTAAAAATGTTTCACACGTGTATAATTTCGATGTTCCTAAAACTAGCATAGAATATATTCATAGAATCGGAAGAACTGCTCGTGCTGGAAAAGAAGGAATTGCGATTACAATAGTTTCGCAGAGAGATTATGATAGTTTTAGAAAAGTTTTGTCTGATCCGTCTTTAACTATCGTTCAACAAGAAATGCCGGAAGTCGCTCCGATACATGTTAGATTTAGAGAAGAAACTAATGATCGAGATAATCGTGGACGTTTGACTTTTGGAGGCAAAGGACGTTTTGGAGGTTCTCGCGACGGAGCTCGTTCATACGGAAGAAGTTCTGGTGGTTCTCATGATGGCGGACGCGGAGATTCTGGTGGAGGACGTTCATTTGGAAGTGGAAGTTCAAGATTTGGTGGTGGCGAAAGTTCTGGTGGCGGACGAGGCGGTTCTCGTGGAAGTTCAAGGTTCGGACGAAGATAATTGTTTTAGAAAGATTTAAACGGATTGAGGTTTTGAGAGGGTTGCTGAAAATATGAAACTTGTCCTAAACGGGGAAAGAATAAACCCTCAACTTTCATTAAATTAATTTTAAATACTCCTTTCTTTTTGATTAGATATGTTTGATATTAAGTTTTTACGCGAAAATCCCGATATAGTTAAAGAAAATATTAAAAAAAAGAATAAAAAAGATAGGCTGAAATTAGTTGATGAAATTATTTCTAAAGATATAAAATGGCGTGCTTTGAAGGGAGAAGTAGATAATATTCGTTCTAGTAGAAATAAAATATCTAAAGAAATTGCTGATGCAAAAAAGTTAGGTAAAGATGTTAAAAAACTTTTGAAAGAAGCTGGAGAAATTCCTGCAAAAATTGAATCTTTGGAAAAACAAATGTATGAATTTGAAAATGAAATTTCTCAAATGTTGAAAAAAATACCTAATATTATGCACAAAGATGTTCCTCTTGGAAAAGATGACTCCGAAAATAAAGAATGGGAAGTTATTGGTAAACCTAGGAAGTTTGATTTTGAAGTTAGAAGCCATGCAGAAATTGCAGAAAATTTGGGTGTTGCTGATTTTGATGCGTCGGCTAAAACTTCAGGTAACGGGTTTTATTATTTGCAAGGTGATTTGGCTTTGTTGAATCAAGCGTTAATTCGTTTTGTTTTAGACAAACTTGTTCAGAAAGGATTTACTTATGTTGAAACTCCTTTGATGTTGCGTTCTGATGTTATTAAAAACGTAACGGACTTGAACGATATGACAAATCAGATTTATAAGATTGAAGGCGAAGACCTGTATTTGATTGGGACGAGCGAGCATTCTCTGATTGGTCGTTATATTGATACAATTATTCAAGAGAAAAAATTGCCTTTGAAATTTAATTCATATTCTATGTGTTTTAGAAAAGAAATTGGATCTCATGGAATTGATGAGAAAGGAATTTACAGAAGCCACCAGTTTAACAAGATAGAAATGGTTGTTGTCTGCAAACCTTCTGAATCTATGAAATTTTTTGAAGAGTTAAAAAAAATTACTGTTGAAATTTTCAAGGAGCTTGGCATTCCAGTTCGTGTTTTAGCAATATGTTCTGGAGATTTGGGAGATTTGAAACATATTCAAGTGGATATTGAGGCGTGGTCTCCTCGTAAAAAAGGATATTTTGAAGTTGGTTCTTGTTCAAATTTAACTGACGCACAGGCTCGCAAATTAAAAATTAGAATTGACCCGGGAACTGGAGAAAAATATGTTCCTCATACACTTAACAATACTGCAATAGCTACTTCAAGAGCGATGGTTGCTATATTAGAGAATTATCAACAAAAAGATGGAACTGTGAAAATTCCAGATGTTCTTGTTTCGTATATGTATGGGAAAAAAGTTATTGGAAATGTTAAACAATGAAGATAGTAACTAAACGTTTAATTTTAAGAGATTTGAAGAAAACTGATGCAAAAGATATACAGATAAATGCAAATAATCTTAATGTTTCTAGATTTTTAGCGGTTGTTCCTTTTCCTTACACTTTAAAAAATGCTGATAGTTTTATCAAACATTGTATTACCGAATCTAAAAATAAACCAAGAGTTAATTATGCGTTAGGGATTGAATTAAATAATGAAAAGAGAATTATTGGAATGATAAGTATAACTAAAATTGATAAGTTTAATGGAACTGCAACTATGGGATATTGGATTGGAGAAAAGTATTGGCGCAATGGATATGGTAGCGAATCTTTGAAAGCAATAATTGAATTTTTCTTTAAAAAACTTAAACTTAGAAGAATAGATATTTCTGCAGCATCTGAAAATGAAGCGTCTAATTCATTGATTAAAAAAATGGGTTTTATTTATGAAGGATTACGAATAAAGAACTCTAGAGCTAAATCTACTGGGGAATTACACGATATTAATTCTTATGGTATGTTAAAAGAAAATTGGAAAGGTTAGCTTAAGTAATATTCATTACCTCTATCCTTAAAAACTGATTTTACTGCGAAATTGTCTGAGGTGTAGATGGCGATTATTATTGATGAGTCCTTTTCTGAAGACGATTCTCTTATTTTGGATAAGGTTGAACAACGACAATTTGAATCGGCTGATGTTGCGGAATTAAAAGCGAGTGCCGCGATTCTTGAAACTAATTCTGAAATTTCCGGATTAATTGCTTATGATTTAATTAAACATAATTTAGCTTATCAATTACCTTATCAATCTGCGGGAGCATTACATATTTTAAAAGAAATGAATGGCTCTGCACTTTTAGCTGATGAAGTTGGTTTGGGAAAAACAATTACGACAGGGATTTTTCTTAAAGAATGTATTGTTAGAGGATTTGTTAATCGCGCTTTAATTTTGACACCTCCGTCGCTTGTAGATCAATGGGTTGCTGAATTGCATGACAAGTTTAATTTAGATTTTAAGATTATTGAAAATGAAAATGATTGGGATAATGTTCAATTTGCGATTGCTTCTATTGATAGAGTTAAAACTTTTGATAGGGAGAAAGGTGCGTTTAGACATGAAAAAGCGCATAATATTCCGTGGGATGTTTTAATTGTCGATGAAGCTCATAAATTGAAACAGCGAAATACGACTCGTTGGAGATTTGTCGATAGAATGCAGAAAAAAAGATTTTTACTTTTGACTGCTACACCTTTTCAAAATGATTTACTTGAATTGTATAATTTATTACATTTATTAAAAAGGGGACATCTTGGAACGATAAATGAATTTAGGGAGAAATTTTTGTTTAGGGGAAATAAACGATATCCTTTGAATCCTGTTGAATTGAGAAAAAGGTTGCAAGAAGTTATGCTTCGTAGACGCAGAGATGAAACAGGAATTGATTATAAAAAAAGAATTCCTAAAATAGAAATTGTTTATCTTACTAAAGAAGAAAAAAATATTTACGATTCTATTTGCGATTTATTGAAGACTAAATATTTTTCTGCAAATGGAGATGAGTTGCGAGGCAAACTTATTATTTATGCAATTTTGCCAAAAGTTACGAGCTCATCACGTTCTGCTGTTGAATCTTTGACTAAAATTGCCGAAGGAGAGCAGTATCATGCTGAAACAAGACAACTTGCTCAAGATATAATTGAAAAATACAGTCTTCTTAAGAAAGATTCGAAAATTGAAAAGCTTATTGAAATAGTTGATAAAATTCTTCATGAAGAACCAAATGCTAAAATTTTGATGTATACAAAACATCCATCTACTTTGAGATATATTGTTGAAAAACTCAAACCTTACAATCTTAAAATTGTTGAATTTATTGGGGGACTTGAAAGAGAGGAAAAAACTTTGCGAATTAATCAATTTAAAAAAGAGGCGCAAGTTATGATTAGCACTGAAACTGGTGCGGAAGGATTAAACTTTCAATTTTGCAATTATTTAATTAATTACGATTTGCCTTGGAATCCTATGTCTGTTGAACAACGCATTGGTAGACTTGACAGAATTGGGCAAACTAAAGATATGTACATTTACAGTCTTGCAACAAAAGATACAATGGAAGAACATGTTGTTGATTTAATTATAAATAAAATGTGCTGTATTGGATTAGTTATTGGAGAATTACCGACTATTTTATTTAATTTAGGTTTAGATGGACAAGGAAATAATGGTGTGAATAAAATTGAGGAAATGTTGATGAATTCGTTTATTGATTCTAAAAATAATCTTGAAATTTTTGCTCAAGATGTAAGTAAAATAAGTGAAATTATTTCTAAGGGATTGAAAGAATACAACGCGTCAAAGGAGGCTACTGCAGAAGTTTTAGATCAAAAATCTGTGAGTTTGATTTAAATGACCTCTGATTTTGAACAACTGAAATTTTTTACAATCAAATTTTTCAAAGAATTAGGAGCTAAAGTTGTGGAATCTGAAAAGAGTTTATTAGTTACGGAAGTGCCTGTAAAATTTCAAAAGTTTTATGGAAAAAATGAACCATACACTATTATTTTTGAGAATAATTCATCATTACATTCTACAGAATTAATAACGAGCGAAAGTTATCTTCTTAAAACTATGAGAAGTTATTTGGATAATACAGGAGAATCAGTTCTTCAAAAATTAATTTATTCTTTACAAAGCGATTCTTTAATTAAATCAAATTTGCTTTTGAGAAATTGTACGATTTCAAAAATAAATAATACGCTTATTCATAAACCAATTATTAAATTTACTTTTCAAACAACTTACAAATATCTTAATGATGAAGACAGATTAGTAAGTGATGTTTTTGTTGATAAAAAATCTGTAATTTTTCCTGATTTGAAAAAATTTAAAATTGATTCTTTGCGCAACAAAGAAATAGACATATCTGATTTGAGAGAAAATTATGAGGTGGCAAAATTAAAAGTTAAAGAAATGATTTCTTCTAGAACTTCTGAAATTGCAAAACAATTGGAAGAAGTTCTTGCTAAAGAGGTGCAGAGAATAAACGTCCATCATTCTCAACAAGTTAAAGAAATTGAAAATCAAATTGTGCGTGCTAAAACAAAAAATCCAAATATCGATTTATCAGTTTATGAATCTCAAAAAAATCAGTTTTTATCTGAAATGGCCCTCCAATTAAATAATGAAGAAAAAAAATATTCTTTGAAAATAAATACTAAACTTTTAACAACTGCGGTTATTTTATGTCCATTATATAATTTTGAAGTTTTTTTCAAGAATGAAAATATTACGCGATTAGTTTTATTATCTTACGAGCCACTCTATAATAAATTTGTTTTCCCTTTATGCGACTTATGCAAAAATCCTTTAAAAGAAATTATCTTATGTAACGGAAATCATCTTGTTTGTAGAGATTGTGGGGCAGAATGCGAAGATTGTAAAGATATTTCTTGTAATCAGTGTTTAAAACAAGAATGTGCAGTTACTCATCGCAAGATTTGCAAACAATGTGGAGCTACTTGTGTTAAATGTAAACAGTTCAAAAATAAAAGATTTATGATTAAAGATAATTTAGGAAGATATACTATTTGTAGAAATTGTGACTAAAAATCTTTTTTATTTTTTAGAAAAGTTATCAATTTTTCACTTATTCTTGGTTTTCCGTTTATTAAAGGATAATAATATGGTAAATCTACTGATTCTACTTCGTTGATTTTTATTGTGATTTTGTTTTGAAATTGTAATTTATTTAATGGTGTTCCGTCAATTATTTTTTTAAGAACATAAACTGCATTATCTGTGCTAAACTGTTTTTTTCCTAAGTTTCTTGCTGGAATATTGTGGAGCTTATCTGTTAGTTCTTCTTTAGTTCTCTTTTTTGGAGGATAGTCTCCTAAAATTCCTCCTATTATAAAATATTTGAATTGCTTTGCGTCTTTTGGTGTCAAGGTTTCTTTTGCATTTGGGTCGAGGATACATGCTTTTTCTAATTTCATGTCAATTATTGATTCCTTTGAAACTTTTCCTAAATTCTTCAAGAATTCTTCTTCATATCGTATATTGGTAAACCACAAGTTATTTTTTGGTATAATTTGGCTTATGCTTTCATATTCTATTTTACACCAAGGCCAGACTTTTGGTTCTAAATGTTCGATTATGATAGTTTGTTCCATTTTAATTGATGTTATAACTACATTTATATAATCCTCTCTCTGTTTTGATTTATGAATAAATTAATAATTTTGATAAGCGTTTTGATTTTGTTAATAGTTGGTTCTTTTTTTTATTTTAGAAGTGCAGATGTTTCTGTTAATACTGATGATATCGTAATAAAGAAAACCTATAACTCTTCATCTGGAGAAACTAAAAAAATAATTTATCAAATAGATGATGAAACAAATCTTTCAGAGTATGCAAAACATTGTGCAAGACTTGGAGGAGTATTTAAGGAAAATGGAAATATTTGCGAACCAGGTGCAACTGCTTGTGTGACAGTTATAGCTGTGACTTGTGAAATTCTTTAATTTAAGAATATAGTTTTTGATAGATTTAAATAATCTTTTTTATTTTACTTTCTATGAAAACGACTTTTTGGTTGGGACTTGGATTTTTAGTAGTTATTGGGATTATTTTATTTGCTTCTTCTGGTCCTGGGAAATATGATGATTTTGCTCAATGTTTGACTGACGAAGAAGCGGTTATGTATGGTGCTTATTGGTGCCCCCATTGTCAAGCGCAGAAAAAACTTTTTGGAAGTAGTTGGGATTTAGTTAATTACGTCGAATGTTCTTTACCCAACGGAAATGGGCAAACTGAAGTATGTAAAAAAGAAGGAATTGTTAGTTATCCTGTTTGGAAATTTGCAGATGGTAAAAAAATGTCTGGCGGATTAAGTTTAGAACAATTAAGTAACTTTGTTGATTGTGAGTTACCGAAAGAATAATTTATAAGTTCTCCATTTTAAAAAAGTTAATGGGGCTTATGGTTCAATGGTAGAATGTTCGGCTGGCAGTCGAAAGATTCGAGTTCGATTCTCGATAGGTCCATTGTTTCGAGAATCGAAGCACTCATAGCGAACAAGTCGCTCTGGTGACTTCAACTCTTACGAGATTGAAGTATTCTCGATAGGTTCATATTTGAATGAAACATTTTAGTGTCATTATATAGTGAGCTTAATCTAAATATTTATATACTTCCTATTTCTTATGTTTGAATGAAATTATATTTCAATTCTCGAACTATTTTATTTTCGAGTTTATTTTTAGTTTTGATTTTATTCGTTAGTCTTTTTGTATACGCGCAATCTTCTGGAAGTGGTTCTGGAGTTTCTGCGAATAAATGTTCTGCACTTTCTTCGAGTTCTAAATTGAGTTTGTCATTTCATACTTTTATTTCAGATACTAATCTTGGACAGTGGCCGTTTATTTCTCCTTCAGGTGTAGGATTGCCCCCTCCTAATTTTTATTTTAATCCGCTTAATTTTCCAACTAATGCTATTTTGAATCCAAGTTATAATACAGAAGTGCAAAACGCTTGTACTAGTGCTATTTTTGCCTATTCAAATTCTATAGATTATGCCCCTAAAGCTCTTGCTTGCGTTAAACAATGTACAAGAAATAATTCTCCTCCAAGTTTTATTTGTTCTGGAGCTTTGACTTTATCTTGTGTTCCTAAAACTGCTGTTTCAGAAATTAATTGTTTAGCTATTCCGTTTGTGACTGTTCCTGGCAGTCCCCTACTATTATCTTCTTATTCCTGTCAAGTTCCCTTAGAAGTTATTGGAACTTGCACTTGTGCTGGTGAAGAACCTCGATGATTAATAAATTATTTTTATTTTTTGTTTTGCTTTTTGCTGTTGTTTTTTTTAATATAGATTTTGCTAATTCTCAAGTTCCCTCTGGTTCAACTAATTCTGGAACTTGTTTCGGAACAAAAACATATGAGTATTCGGGAGTTGGAACTATCGGACCAGCTTTTAATACTAATATGCAAGCTTTGGTATCTCAAGCTACAATTTCTTGCACAAATAATTTAGTTGCAGATTTAACTGCTAAAATTCATGATTGTCGTTCATTTTGTGCTTCTCAAAATACTCCTGCAGTTAAGTGTATTAGTGTTCCAAAAGCAACTAAAACGGAATGTCTAGTCGATCCAATGATTAATCCTGCTATTTGTGTGATGGATCCTAATCTTGGATTTTCTTGTTCTGTCAAAGATTCAAGTAAACTTCATTGTTCTTGTTCATCTCATCCAATTTTAACATGAAATCTCCTTCTCTTTTAGCCTTAGCTTTTGCTACTACTCTTCTTACTGGTTGTGGAGATAAATCTGAATCTAACGAAAAAGTTAGAGGTATAGAAAGTTACGTTAATTCTACCCCTATAAGCTCATCTGAACAACAAGCAATTCAGCAAGATTTTAACGCTTGGCTTTCTGCTGATGTTCGTGCAAAATCATTATATGATTTGATGAATAAAGATATTGATTCGTATATTGAGCGTAACCGAATTTATTTAGAAAAAAGAGGAGATATTACGGAAACTGATACTAAACAACTTTCAGATGTTTATGATGTTGCTAAAAAATCTGCTTTAGATTTTGATTCTTATCGAACTTTAAAAAATAAAGATATGACTCCATTTGCTCCGTTGACAGTGTATGGTATGATTAGAATTGACGAGCTTATTGATAAAGAAATAGATAATTTATGGGAAACTGCAAAAATTAAACGCGATGATAAATTAACTGCAATTTATAATACTGAAGATTCGAGAATTAAACGAGGGCTTTCTTTACCTGAGTTTCTTGTTCGTGCCTATAATGTCCTTGAAAAAAATGTTGGTTTTGTTGAGAGTGGACTTGGAATAGTTGGATATTCAGAGATACATAATTCTTTTTCTGGTTCTGCAAGAGCTTATGCTTCTCGAGAAATTTTAGAAGATGAAATTCTTAAACCAGTTGTTAGTCAATACAATTCTTATTCCCAAGATGATTTTATTTTTAAAGCTCAAAAGAATTTGATTCAAGAAAGAGGATTAATGGATTCAAAAAAGAAATTTATGGGGGAAACTAGATGGCAAGATTAATACTATCTTTTTTGGTTTTAGGAATTTTTATATTTGCTTTTTTCTTTATAGTTCCGTTTACTTGTGCTCAAACAAATTCTTGTATTTTAAAAAGTTATAACTCTCAATATGTTGTTTCGTCTACTTCTTTTCAAGGAGTTAATGGTCAATTTCCTCAAACTTTACAACAAATAAAAGATGAAGCTAAGGCTAGTGTAATTGAAGAAATAATTGACAATTATTCGAATGATGCTGTTAAATGCGATAGAACTTGTAGAGGTGCTGTAACTTCTTCAAATCAACATGTTATATGTAAAGCTACTTCTAAATACGTAACTGGTTTATTTTCTTATAATTGTAATTTGGCTCAAACTGAATGCACTGCTTCTGCAATGTATACTTTTTCTTGTATCTGCTCTGAAAACGGGGGTAATTGAAATGCGTAAACATTTGTTAATATTTAGCGTTTTATTTTTGTTCGCATTTGTTTATTTTTTTATTGATTTTGAAAATAGTGTTGAAGCTCAATTTGTTTTATCATGTCCGATTCCTAAAGATTTTTCAGTAACTGCTGCTGGTTCTGGAATGGAAGCTCAAGGAGTTCCTGCGAGTATACTTATTCCCTTGCCCGTAATTATTATGTCTAGTGTTGAAGCTGAAGCTATGGCTACTAAAAAAGCAATTAATGATTGTAATAGACAGCTGGGGGAAAAAATAGTACAAGCTAATAAAGATTGTGAAAATTATTGCCGAA
Organism: Candidatus Pacearchaeota archaeon; assembly: GCA_009694755.1. Lineage (GTDB taxonomy): Archaea > Nanobdellota > Nanobdellia > Pacearchaeales > GW2011-AR1 > SICU01. Next base: position 9,683 of record SICU01000003.1, on the reverse strand, counting down.
CGGTTCCATTTTGTTCGTCGATTATTTCTGTTGATGGTCCAAATTCTTGTAACGGAAAAATTGCTAAATGCACATCCACAAGTCAATCTTTGGCGGATTGGGTGAATATTGCAAATCAATTTAGTCCTCCTTTAAATTTAAATGCGAATGTCGATGTTGCTGTGTGCGTAGTAACTGCAAAAACTACAGTTCAATGTAATTGCGAGGAAATTCAATGAAAATATTTTTTTTAATTTTAATTGTTTCTTTAATCGCTTTTTCTTTTTTACAATTTAATTTAGGTTCTTGTTTATTTAATTGTCCTTCTCCTAAAAGTTTTTCAGTTGATGGAAGCGGTTCAGTTTTAAAATTTCAACCATCTTCATTTATTAATTCACTGACATTTTTAAGAATTGGAGCTTATTCAGTTAATGAAGTATTGGTTCTTGCTAACAATAAATGTACTGAATCTCTTAAAGAAAATATAAAAGAATCAATAAGCCAGTGTTCAACTTATTGTTCTGGAGTTGTCGGTTGTAGTTCTAATGCACAAATAATTGGACCGAATGTTTGTTCTGGAAATGTGGCTTTAGATTGTAAATTTGTTTCAGAACCTTATACCTATTGGATAGAAATTCCCCGTATACCAATTACTATAAATTACGATGCTTGGAGATGCGATGTTAGGGAAACTTCTCAAGTTCATTGTGTTTGTGATGAAAACAACCTTCCAAAGTAATTTATAGTTCTCTTTTTTTTAAAATATATGGCTAAAAAAAGAATTCAAAAAATACCTAAAAACGTTATTTTGAAATGTCCTTCTTGTTCTGGAAAAAATAAAGCGATTGTTTCTATTGATATTTCCCCTCAAAGTTTTATTTGTCCTAAATGTAATTTTGATGTGAAAAATCCTTTGACGCAATGTTGTGTTATTTGTGCTTTTTCTGATAAAAAATGTCCACGAACTCTTTTTATGGAAGCAAGGGTTAAAGGTTTTGAGTTGAGATAAATTTAATTAATGCGGAGATAATTATCTTCACGATAAGCAGATAAAGATAATTCTATTTCTTCTTCTGTAAATTTATCTCCTCTAATAGTATATTTTCTGCTATTGTAAGTATAATGAAATGAATCAATCATTCCTTGAGCAGTTATTTCGTTATTTGCGTTGCAATAAAAATAATTTACTCTACTTAGAAATTGATAATAATTTGTGCTAAATTTTGTGAAACTTACGATTTTTCGTATATTTGATGCGAGTGCTTCTTCGGTTAATCTCAACTCTTTTCCTTTTCTAGTTATTTGATTTAATAATTCTGCACATTGAAGTCTTCCGACTTCATATTTCGAAGATTCCGTTTTAATTATTTCTTCTAGTTTGTCCATATCAGTATAAATTTGCGAAAATAAGGGTTTTTATGTCTATTGTATCTCTTGATATTGACATATTGGTATCAAAAAAACACACCTTTAAATGTGCCTTGTTCTATTATTTTTTTGATGTTTATAGATACGCATTGTCATTTAGATATGCTTGAAAAAGAAGGCGTTTCTATCGCGGATGCGATTTCTCATGCGCGAAAAGTTAAAGTTGAAGCGATTGTTGTCAACGGAGTAAATCCGTCGCATAATCGCGAAATTCTTGAACTCGCTAAAAAGTTTGATGAAATTAAACCGGCTTTAGGAATGTATCCTCTCGATGCTTTAAAATTGACTGATTTAGTTATTGAAGAAGAAATTGAATTCATTGTTAAAAATAAGAAAAAAATTTATGCTATTGGCGAAATTGGACTTGACTTAAAAGACGAAGAATTAAACGATTCTTTTGAAAAACAGAAAATTATTTTTGAAAAATTTGTTAGACTCGGAATGAAATTGAATAAACCTGTTATCGTGCATTCTCGTAAAGCCGAATTGCAAACTATCGAGTTACTTGAAAAAATTGGAGCTAAGAAAGTTATTATGCATTGTTTTTCTGGGAAAATGAAATTAGTTGATAGGATTGTTAAAAATGGTTGGTTTTTGAGTATTCCTGCGAATATTAAATACAGCGAACAATTTCAAGATGTTGTTAAACGAGTTCCAATAGAAAATTTATTTTGTGAAACTGATTCACCTTATTTACATCCAGATAAAAAATGGCCGAATGAATCTGCTAATGTTCTTGAAAGCTACAAAAAAATTGCAGAAATTAAGGGTTTGAAATTGAAAGAAGTTGAGAAAAAGATTGAAGAGAATTATAAAAATGTTTTTGGGTAGTTTTATTAAGTTCTTCTAATTTTGTCTTGCATGAATGTGATGACTTTTGTTGGTTGGATTGGTGCGGCATTTTTGCTCATTGCTTATTTTTTACTTATTCATAAAGATTTGACTTCACGTTCAAAAATGTATCAATGGTTGAATATTATTGGTTCTTTGCTTTTGGCGGGACATACTTTTGTAGTTTCGGCGTATCCTTCCTTTGTTACGAACGCTATTTGGCTTCTTGTTGCACTTTATGGGATGTTTCACGCTGTGAAATATCATAAGAGTATTAAAAAGAAATAAATTATTAATATCACAAAGGTTTATATCTTGTTTTGCTATCTACTTTGGAGGCAGATGATAAATTCTTTAATTGGTGTTCACGCAATTCTTGGATAGTTAGGAATTACTTCATTTTTATGGGTTTTTATTGAGGTGCTTAATCCGACGGAAAAACGTTTGCATCGTGCTAAAATTGCTGCATTTTTAGGAGTGATTTTATTTTTTGCTTCTTGGATTATTGGAGGATATTATTATTTAACAGATTATGGTTCAATAATTAAACCAATTATAAAATTTGGAACTCAACCATGGATTCATGGAGTTTTTATGGAAGCCAAAGAGCACATCTTTTTGTTTTTACCATTTATTTCTATATTAGTTTATTCTCTTATTTCAGGTTTCCAATCTTCTTTAGGGAAAAATAAGAATATTCCGGTTCAAAAATCAATATTAATTCTTTCATTGTTAATTTTACTTATTGGCTTTTTGATGGGTTTGTTAGGTTATCTTATTTCAAGCGGTTATAGGTAGGCTTTGGAGGCAATTATATGACTCGTGTTCGTTCTATGAATCTTGCTTTAATTGTTACGACTATTGTTGTTACACTTGTAACTATTTTTGCTGAACTTTTAAGTGGATTTAAAGATTTTCTTAAATCTATAAGCGGACATCATTGGACAACTAAAAGTTGGTTATCTATAATTTTATTTTTTGGAATTTATTTTTTCGTAAAACTTTCAGATAAGAATTTAGACATTCAGAAAGAAACAAAAAAAGTTATTTTAGTTATTTTGATTTCTATGCTCTTGCTTTTTGCGTTTTTTATCTGGCACTATTTTTTTGCATAAAAATATAAACTATTCTCACGTATTTGTGAAATGATTGACTCAAAAAAATGCTATGTTCAGATTATCGGAATTGTTTTTTTAATTTTCGGAATTGGTGCGATTGTTAATACGCTGACACACATTAACGACGGACTTGCCCCAATTATTTGGTTTAGTTATATTGGGCTTATTTTACTGGCTGTTGGCTGTTTTCGTCGTGATGGCTCGTTAATCGCAAGTCAGCTTTGTATTCTTATTATTCCCTATTTAATTTGGAATATTGATTTTTTTACTTATTTATTTTCTAGTTATAGCATTTGGGGAACTGCAGATTATATCTTTGATTCTGGTGATTTATTTGGTAAAATTATTAGCTTACAACATATATTCAACATTCCTCTTTCTCTTTTTGCTCTTTATTTAATTGGTTTGAAAAGAAAAGATTTTTGGAAAATTAGTTTTTTTGAAATTGTGATTTTGTTTTTTGTTTCACGATTTACAACAAATTATGAACAAAATGTTAATTGCGTTTATCATAACTGTGCTTCATTTGATTTGGGCATTTTGTACCCTTTATGGTGGTTTTTAGGATATGGCGTTATGATTGCGTTGACTAGTTTTGTTTTAGTTAAGATATTTACAAAAAGATGAATGAAAAAATATTTAAATGAGTAATCCTATAGGATTACTCTGAAAACTATAACTATAAAACTAGCAGAGAATGAAGCAAAGGAATTAGATAAATTTGTAAAAGAGAAAAAATATCTTTCTAAGTCTGAGTTTATTAGGCACTTGATTATGGAAAAACTTGAAAAGAATCGTAAAGAGAAGATAGGCTGGATGATTTTAGCTGAGAAATCCATGTCTAAGATTTGGGATAATAAGAAAGATGAAGAAGTATGGAGCAAATATTTATGATCGAACAAGGAGATTTGTTATTAGTTTCGTTTCCTTTCTCAGATCAATCTAGAAGAAAGGTTAGACCTGTTATTGTAATTAGTAATAATGAATTTAACGAGCGTAGTGAGGATTTTATAGTTGTTAGCGTAACCTCAAATATCTCGAGAGATAAATACACTCTACCACTTGCAATATCGGATATGGCTGAAGGTAAATTATTTACGATTTGCTGTATAAAAGTAGAGAATATTCTAAAACTAGATAAAGAATTAATGATCAATAAGATTGGTAAAGTAAAGAAAGATAAAATCAATAAAATTTTGGATGTTTTAATTAAGATTTTATCTTAGAAATTAATTTATCTGTTTATAATATATTAATCAAAGTTAAAATCTTTTGGTAAATAAGGCATTAACTTTTTTGGTAAGATATCATCTAGTCTTTCTATGTCTTTTTTCTGAAATTTCAATTAGAATTTTGTTATTTTGGGAATAAAATTTCTTTTTAAGTTCTTTCCTTTCAAAACGGGGTTATATCTTTTTTCCAAATCCCACACTCATTACATTTAGATGTATCTCCCGAATTCTTGCATTTTATACAGATTGGATAGAATCCTGATTTCTCTCCACAAATTTGACAGACTATATGTTTCTTCTAACTTATCTATTTATATAGATTTGTTTCAATAATAAAAAATAAAATAAAAATAAAAGATTGTTTTTAGAGTTTGACAAATCTACAGTTTGCGACTGCCCAGTCGTCTCCTTTCTTTTCAGCTTGATATGCTGATTCAAAAGTTTCCAATGGGCAAGCTCCACTTATCATTCGACCGTTCATAAAGAATGCAGGTGTTCCCTGAACTCCAATTTGCGCGCCGTATTTTAAATCTGCTTGAACTTTGTCTTCAAATTCGTTTGATTCAAGGCATGTGCTAAATTTAGCAGTGTCTAAACTTAATTGTTTAGCGTAACCTTTGAATGTTGCGACTCCGCCCACAACTCCATTATTGAAAAGTAAGTCGTGCATTTCATAGTATTTTGCATCGCCTCCTTGTTTTCTCGCACAATGTGCAGATTCAGCTGCTTTCTGTGCTTCTTGGTGGAATGGTAAAGGATAATCTTTTGTAACAATTCTCAAAGTTCCATCTTTAACATATTTGTCAAGTTTGGATATTGATTGTTGAAAAGCTCTTTGACAGAATGGGCATTCATAGTCTGTGAATTCTACAAGAGTAATGTCTGCTTTTTTGTCTCCTCTAATTGGGTCGTCATCAATTTTTATTTGAATTTTTGCAGTTGGTTCCGTTGGCAAATCTTGTCCTGGTTGTTGGATAACTTGCCCAGTTGGACTTTTTCCAGGAAGGACGAAGAATGCGACGCCTAATACAATGATTCCGAGTAATATAAATGTCGAATATTTCCAAAGTGTATCTTTTTTGATAGTGATTGTATCGCTTTTTTGCGTTGTTTCCATATTAGAACCTCCTTTCAATTGTTCTTTCATTTTATGGAACAGATATTCGGCATTAATAAAGATTTTGATACCTTCAAATTTGCCCAAATTAATAGTACTATAGACAGGATAGAAACTTCAAAACCTTTGAAAGGAAGATAAATTAAAATTCCTGCAATTCCTAAAACTGATGTTAGTCCTATGCCACAAGTAACACAGCCAGGAGCAACCATTCCTAAAAATAATCCAATTGTTCCAATAATTGAGCCTTTTTGATTTGTAACTTGACGTGACTTGTATTTATTTAACGAAACAAATAATCCGAATAAAATACAAATTAAAAATAATGCAATTGTCGAATACCACTTAATTGTTGTGGGGAAACCAATAAAAAAATTCCAAATTAAATTTATTGATTTTTGTTTTAAAACTATCTTCAATTCTAAATAATCTGAACTTATGATGGTTACGATATACATTATTAACGCTGTTACTATTGTTAAAATTAAATATCTCGGTTTTGAAAATATTTCTTTCCAAATTGTTAAAATTGTTTTTTTGTTTTTCATTAGATAAATTTGATTTTTTTAATTCCTGTGATTATTAAGAATATTGGAATTGCAAAATAAATAATTAATAAAAAAACATTTTTAAAAATCAATAAACTTAAAATTTTACTTACTGAAATATAATTCATTCCAGAGTTTGTTTGAATTTTTATGAAATAACTCACGATTAAAATTATTAGAATTACAATTCCTGTGAAAAATCTTGATTTACTTGCGAGTTTCATTGTCAAAATTATAATTTTTGAAAGTATATAAGACTAATCTTTATTTAATTTCTGGGTTTAATACCCCGATGCTCTGCATCGGCCAGAAATTAAACTGCAAAGTCTTTCTAGACTTTGAGGTGTTCAAAGTGGCAATACACTTTGACATTAGAAATTCAAGGAATTTCTTTATTTCAACACAACTATATTTGTCAAGCCTCTACGTTTGCGTTCTATTAATTTACGATTTTCTAATTTATCTAATATTCTTGTGACTTTTGCTTTGCTAAACTTTATTTTTTCTATTAGTTCTGCTTGAAAAATTGCTTTTTCTTTTTGAATTATATTAAATAATTTTTTTTCTTCGTTTGTTAAATCATTAATTTCTGGTAATTTAATCTTCTCTTTTGGATATGGTTTAGTTCTGATAATTATTTTTTGTTCTGGATTAATCGTTGCCAAAACTATTCCCATTAAAGCAATTATTGAAACTAAAAAATATGCTAAATAAGATTGTTGATTTAGAGTTTTTGTCGCAGGACAATCTATCGCGTCAGTATTGTGTAACAGAGGACAAGTTGTATAAATAAATTCTTCCATTGAACTTTTGAAAAGAAAAACTATTCCTGTTAAAACTATTGCTATACAAATCATTATCCAACCAATTTGTCTTATCTGCATAATTTTTGATTTAATTACGGGTATAAATACCTATTGAAACTAGTTTCATCCAAAGACTTATAAGTTTGCGTTAAGTTATTTTTTTATGTTAAAAGAATTTTTACGAGAAGTTAAAAATGGAAAGGGAGTTGAATCTCAATTAGTGAAAACTATTTTGTTTTCTTTAATTACATCATTCGCAGTTTTAGGCCTTCTATATTTTGCTAAATTTAGATTTATAGATAATTTTATGTCTAATTATGGATTTTTCTTGTTTTTTGCTGTGCTTTCTTATGCTTTGCTTTCTGGTGTTTTGTTGCAAGTTAGAGCTTTTGGAAAGTTCCCTTGTATGTCTGGAATGATGATTGGTATGACTATTGGAATGATTGCGGGATTTTTGCCAGGTTATTTTCTTGCTTCAACTAATGGTATGTTTGTAGGTAGTGTTTTCGGAATTGTTTTCGGAATTGTTTTCGGAATGATTTTTGGTGGATGTTCTTGTGGAGTTATGGGCTTTTTAGAAGGGACGATGGCTGGATTTATGGGTGGTTTAATGGGTTCGATGACAGCATTTATGTTATTTAATGATAATCTTCGTGCTGCGACAGTTATTGTTTTCTTCGTTTGTTCAATTATTCTTATTGCTTTGAATTATACCCTTTATTTAGAAAGTAAGCAACTTGATAGACGTCGACACGATAACGATTTGTTTTTCACAATTATATTTAGTTTTATTGCGACTACTGTAACAACTTGGTTGATGGTGTTTGGTCCGCGTTCCGGAGTGTTCGGATAACTGGGAAAGATATATTAGTAGATATTATGTTGTAATTTTATGGAAAATAAAAAGATTGGCTTGATTTTAGTAATACTTTCTTTAGTGGTTGGAAGTATTTTTATTTATTATACTATAAAACTTGCAGAACAATCGCGAGAGTTTGGTTGTTTTGATAAGCCAAACTGCTTTGCTATCGAACGGGGTTTGTCAGTGTCGCATATTGCGATGCTCTCAATTTCTATTACCCTATTTACTAAGAATCTTGATAGCTGTAGATTGAAACTAGTTTCAACCTAAGGTTTAAATATATGTTTTAGCTCAAAATTCTATGAATAATGCTTGGCTTGGACTCGGAGTAGTTGGGATTATTGTAGCCGTCGCTTTTTTTATGTTTTCTGGCTTGACGCCTTCAGTTAATGGAAATATTGTTGATGAAGATATTTTAGGAAATGGAGAATCGCAGACAGTTGTTTTAAGTCAGGAAGGTCTTAATTATAAAGATGTAAGTGCTGAAGCTGGGAAGCCTATAAAATTAAGTGCTGACTCATCTGTCAAGGGTTGTTTGCGTTCAGTTGCTTTTAATATTGATGGTAAAAAATACTTGAAATATTTGAAATCTGAATCAGATGCTCTTGTGTTACCAGCTCTTAAGACAGGCACTTATTCATTTTCCTGTAGTATGGGGATGGGTATTGGGACTCTTGTTGTTGATTAATTTATTGTTTCATTACAATTAATTCTTTTTTAGAAAATAGATTTATGATTGTATTATAGAGTGTGCAACGCCATGCAAGAGCTGTTGGTTTTTTATCTACCTTTATGAAATTTATCTTTTTGTAGAAACATTCTAAATTGCTATTGCAGAAAAGATAGAGTCCTTTATGCCTTTTTGATATATATCTTAATAACTTTAACATGTAGCCCATTTTCCTGAATTCGGGATATGTGTACACTGCTTTGAGCTCTTTGTAACCATGACGTTTCTTTATTACTGAGAAAGAGACTATTTTATTTTTGTTTTTTAAGACATAGATTTTTGGATTTCCAAATATAACTGTTAAGTCAAGTTTAGATATTTTTGATAAAATTGTTAAAACTATTTTAGGATTTTCCCAGAGTTTTGTTGAATGAATATTCATTGTAATGTGGTTTATTTAATTGATAATATAAATTTATCTTCTCTTTTGATTTAAAGTATTGAGTTGTAGAAAGATTTAAATAGTATATATGTATCTATTAATCATATGATAAACAAAACCATATTAAAAGAATGTTGCGATGAAGGATTTAATGATAAAGAATTGTATGGAGCTTATAAAGTTTTTTTTGGAACCTTGGTTTCAGAGTCGCGCTTGAAGATTATCGATTTGCTTAAACACGAACGAAAAAATGTTTCTGAAATAATTTCTGAACTTGGTATGGATCAAACTTCAGTTTCTCATGATTTGGCTAGATTGAAACAATGTGGTTTTGTAACTGTGGAAATTGAAGGGAAGTATAGATATTATAATTTAAATGAAAAAACTATTGTTCCTTTACTTAAAATTATTGAGAAACATATGTCACAATATTGTATCCATATTTTAAGAGATGGTAAGGACGATAAAGATGAATAAATCAACTAATTGGTGGATGATTCTTGCAGTCATCTCTCTTGTTTTATTGTTTTCAAATGGATTTGGAGGATTTTGTGGAGCTAATTCAGGTTCTTATGGATTTGGAGGAATGATGTCTTGGATGTTTGGAAATTCATTCGGATGGATTTTTGGATTTCTTACGATGATTATCT
>SICU01000026.1 GCA_009694755.1 Candidatus Pacearchaeota archaeon | reverse complement strand
AAAATTGGTTCAATTGAATTTGTAGTCTTCGTTTTATTTAAATAGTAGTTTATTGTTTTGTTATATTCTTGGTTTATAAATATTTTTGTTGTTTGGTGTAATCGATAAATACTTTCTTTTAAATTGCATGAAAATTAATTTTTCGATAGATATATATATTATTTTTATATTAGAGTTATAACCTTTAGGTTAATTAAAATGAAAGGGGGTATTTATATGGAAAAAAAGAAAAATTTTACGCCAATTATTGTTATGTTGATAGTCTTGTCTATTGTTGCAATTGGGTTTGGTGTTTATAATTCAAAAAATTGTGGAGTTATATCGGACGCTCTTGGACTTGCGCCTTCTACAGGTTGTGTTAATCCATTTAATTCAGTTACTCTGAATGTAGGGGATAAGGTTTGTATTGTTAGTGCGGGTGGCATACAAACATTTACCTATTTCGGGGCGTGTTCTCGTGAGTCGAGCAGCACTCGGACTTTGATAGTACCTGCTTTTAGTTTTTGTGGTCTGGCAAGTGAAATACTGCGAGCAGAAGGGGATCTTATAGCTTGTAGCAATCTATGCATAGACGGAGGAGTTCAAGAGAGTACTACTATGACTGCTACTAGTTGCACTGTGACTCGGACACGATCTTGCTTGCCTACGAGAGCAGGAGATGCTGGAGGAGAATAATTTAACTAATAGATTTATTTTTATTTTTTTGATGTTTGGACTTCAAACAGATTTGAAGTCTTGTTCGCGCATCGACGCTCTCAATACATTCAAATCAGATAATTCACTTCAAACAGATTTGTAGTCTTCGTTTTATTTAAATAGTAGTTTATTGTTTTGTTTTTATGACTAACAATTCAATTAGTATTGATATTGACGACCCTCGAACTAGTTTGATAGCTGAAGCTCTTGCAAATAAAACTTGTGTCAAAATTTTAAATCTATTAGCCGAAAAAGAATTGACTGCTGGAGATATAGCAAATAGTTTGAAAATTCCCTTAAATACAACAGGATATAATCTTGAAAAATTAATTTCTGCAGGACTAATTGAAAAATCCTCAAATTTCTTCTGGAGTGTCAAAGGAAAAAAAACTCCAACGTATAGAGTCGCAAATAAAAAAATAGTGATTTCTCCAAAAAGATTAATTCGCGGAGTTGTTCCTGCCGTTCTTATTTCTGGAATTGCTTCATTTATTTTAAAACAATTTACTTCGCCAGTTATTTCCAAGCAAGTTATTTCCGAAGATATTCAAGTAGCTCGAAGATTTGGAGAAGATACTGCGTCAATAGCCATTCCAAAAATCGCGTCAGTAGTTTCCAACAACACTTCTTCTATTTCGGGAATTGAAGGTTGGTTTTTCATAGGAGCATTATTTTCTTTAATAATTTTATTTTTATGGGAATTTATTATGTCTAATACTTCGAGGTTCAAATGAATTTGAAGTCTTGTTCGCGTTTCGACGCTCTCAATCCGTTCAAATCTTATCTCTTGATTCAAACAGATTTGAAGTCTAGCTATTGCTTAAATAGGAGAATAATTTAATTAAAATATGGAACAAAGTTTAAAGATAACAATTGGTTTAGGAATTATCCTAATCTTATTTGGAGCAGGATATTTTTTCACAGGAGAAAAACCAACTATCTCCGCGCAAGGAACTAGTTCATTAGATGCTACTCCAGATTTAGTTTCGGTTTATTTGACAATAGAATCTCGTGATCCTTCAAGTGCTAAATTAGCTCAAGAAAATCATAAAATTATCAGCAGTCGTTTTTCGGAAAATTTAATTGCACTTGGAATCAAAGAAAGTGAAATAAAAACGTCCTATTATAATATCGGCCCAGAATATACTTATTCTAACAACGGTCAAAAATTAATAGGATATTTAGCAACTCAACAAGTTGTTGTAGAACTAAAAGAGTTCAGTAAAATTGTTGAGGTTATTGATTCATCAATTAATTCAGGTGTTAGAATAGGTAATATAAACTTTGAATTGTCTCCAGAAAAACAAAATGAATATAAAATTCAAGCCTTGAAACAAGCAAGTGCTGACGCTAAATCTAAAGCTTCTGCAACAGCATCAGGCGTTGGAAAAAAAATAGGAAAATTAGTTTCAATTGAATCCCAAGATTTCAATTATAATCCTATAGCATATTATGCAGATTCTTCCAATTTTGCCGAAGTTAAAGAAACAACATTACAAATGAATCCTCAGGACTTAACAGTTTCAGCAAATGTCGCAGTCACTTACACAATTAAGTAAGTTTAATTAGACTTAAAAACTCTTTTTTATGGTTTAATTTATGTTATCTAAGAAACAATTATCTGAAATAAGAGAACATCTTGAAAAAGCTCAAAATCCAATTTTTTTATTTGATAATGATGTTGATGGTTTGTGCAGTTATGTTTTGTTACGCAGATTCATTGGACGAGGCAAGGGAGTTGCAGTCAAATCTCATCCGAACATAGAAGTAGGATACGCTAAAAGAGTTCAAGAATTACAAGGAGATTATGTTTTTGTTTTAGATAGACATTCTCTCGGTGCAGAATTTGTTTCAGAAATTTCCGCTTTGAATTTACCAATTGTCTGGATAGACCATCACGATGTTCCGTTAGAAAAACACGATTATCCTCTTTTATTTCAATACAATCCAGTTTATGGAAAGAAAAAAAGTGCCGAACCAACAACTTATTTATGTTACTCTGTAACTAATCGCGTTGAAGACTTTTGGATTGCTTTGATGGGCTGTATTGCAGACCATTATTTATTAGAAGACGTTTCTATTTTCACAGAGACTTATCCAGATTTATGGGGAAAGAAAATTACCGAACCATTTCAAGCATTATACACAACTAATATCGGTAGACTTGCTCGTGCGTTAAGTTTTGGATTGAAAGATTCTGTTAGCCACGTTGTGCAATTGCAAAACTTTTTGATTGCTTGCACAAATCCACCAGACTTAGAAAAAGAACTTGAAAAAAATAGTGCGTTTGGTTTAAGATACAGAGAGTTATTACAAAAATATCTAGCATTATTATCAGAAGCCAAAAATTCTGTCACAGGAGAGAATCTCGTTTTCTTCAATTACGGCGGACAATTAAGTATGAGTTCAGATTTATCAAATGAATTATCATATTTATTTCCCAAACATTATGTTTGTGTTTCTTATAGTCTCGGACCAAATACTAACATTTCTCTTCGGGGAAATGGAGTAAATAAAATCTTAGAAAAATTAATTCCTTCATTTCAAGATGCTCGAGGCGGGGGACACGCAAACGCTGTTGGTGCACGCATACAAACTTCCGACGTTGAACGTTTTAAAATAGAACTTATGGAGTTAATTCATGGAAGAACTTAAATTAGAAATTTTTGGCAGAGTTCAAGGTGTAAGATTTAGACATTTCGTTAAAGAAACAGCAGATTCATTAAAAATAAACGGTTACGTTACAAATCATACTGACGGAACAGTTTTAGTAATTGCTCAAAAAAATAGAGAAGATTTGGAAAAATTTCTTTCAATAATTCAAAAAGGTTCTTTATTTTCTAAAATTAGGAAATTATCTTATTCTTGGTGCAAACCCTCTCAAAAATTAGACGATTTTAAAATAAAAATTGACAATTCATTTATTATCGATCAAACTTCAAGTTTTCTTAACTTGGGGAAACATATTTTGAATAAAAATATAAACCCGCCAAGACACATTGCAATAATTCCAGATGGAAATCGTAGATGGGCAAAAGAAAAAGGACTACTTGAAACAGAAGGACACGTTCGAGCAATAAGATATGAACATATTTATTCTATTTTTGAAGAGTCTCGTAAATTAGGCGTAGAGTATTTAACATTCTGGCTTTTTTCAACGGAAAATTGGAAAAGAGATAAAAACGAAATTAGTAAGTTATTTTTATTAATGACTCGCTTTTTAAAAAAATTTGAAAAAGATGCTTTAAAAAATAAAATAAGATTTCGCCATATTGGACGAAGAGATAGAATTCCAGAAAAATTACTCAAAGCAATAATTTCGTTAGAAGAAAAAACAAAGGAGTTCAAGGAATTTAATTTGCAATTAGCGATAGATTATGGAGGACGCGACGAAATTTTACGAGCAGTTAATGAAATGATTACTCGCGGAACAAAATCCGTTAGCGAAGAAGATTTTATGAAATGTTTAGACACTCGCGATTTGCCGGACCCAGATATGATTATTAGAACTTCTGGAGAATACCGATTGAGTGGTTTTATGCCCGTGCAAGGAACTTATTCTGAATTTTATTTTACAAGTATGCACTTTCCAGATTTTGGCCCAAAAGAATTACGCACAGCTGTTTCCTCATATTACGAAAGACAAAGACGACACGGAAGATAAACGAATAGTTCTTTGAAACAAAGAAATCTTTAAATACCTATTAAATTAAAATAATTTATGAACAAGTGGTCAGAACTTTTCGTGGGTCTTATCTTGGTAGTAGGTGCAGTTATAATTGCATACTACTCTCAAAACTGGGGCGCATGGAACTTTTGGAGCGCAGCAGGAGAATTTTTCAAAGGAGGCGCATTCTGGTTAGTAACTATGATTGGCGCACTTTTCATTCTTCTAGGCATTTCAGATTTAAAGAATTAAACTCTAAGAGTAATATTTAATAACAAACTTCTACTTTGAAGTTTATGGAAAAAAATAGTAAGTTAAAATTAGAAAAAGAAATGACTTTAATGTCTAACGAACGAACTTTATTATCTTACATACGAACAACTTTTTCAGCGATAATTTTAGGATTCGCGTTAATTCAATTATCGAAAAATCAAAAAATCGGTGCACCACCACGCCTTAAAAGGCGTGGTTTGATGTCAAAGTGCATCCGAGCACTTTGAACACCTCAAAGTCCTCACAAAGTTAAGAGAAGGACTTTTCAGTTGGTGCTCGATTTTTGGATGATCGACGTTCCGACCACACTCTTAAGAGTGTGGTTTTAGGGAGGAACGATCGACATAATAATTCTATTTTAAACGTCGGAATAGCTACAATTATTGGAGGAATAATTATCGGAATAATTGGAGTTATAGAATTCAGAATACATAACAAACACATACTCAAAGAAATGCAAGATAATGAATAACAACAATTTCTATAAACTATTTTAATCAATAAAATAAATGTCTGCATGCAAAACCTGTGGAGAAGAAGATTGCGATCAAAAAAACGATGCCAATGCTCGTTTTTTGGATGATCGACGTGCTGACATAAGAAGCACGTTCGACATGAAAAAGTCGCAGACAAAATTAAAAATTATTTAATTATCGCGCATTTTCTTTTTTCAATCTCTTCAAAACTTCTTGAACATTTTTATTTAATTGAACCATAGAATCATCTAGTTCAGCTTTATTTTTCGTACCGGTGCAAACTAATTTGCCATTTGAAAATAAAAGAAAAGTCGCATTTGGTTTAGCCAATTTGTAAACCAAACCGGGAAATTGTTCCGGTTCATATTCAGTATTTTGCAATTCAAGAGCTAAAATGTTTAAGTTCAAATCAATATTTATACTTCCAGATGCGACGATATTTTGCACAGTAACTTTAGGCTTAGCAGTAATTCTCACGCCGATTTTAGCAAGTTGTTTAATCACTTGAGCAATAACTTCTTTCACTTGAGCAATACTTTTAGTTCCAGTGCAAACTAAATTACCCGAAGAGAAAACAAGAACTGCAGATTTCGGTTTCTTAACTCTCAAAACAAGTCCGGGAAATTGTTCAGGATTGTATTCAGTATTACTATGATGTTTAGCTAATTTAGTCAAAGAAACTTCTTTCCCAAGAGAAGCAGTAGCAACAATATTTTGAACCGTAAGATTTGATTTCGTGTCCGGCATCAGTATTTAAATAGAAATTCATTTATAAAGGTTACCCTACCTTCTTTTTTCCCAATTTACGAAACATTTTATTTATTTCCAATTTAATATCTTCAAGAGAAGCAATATCTCTCAAATCTTTATCTGGACGATAATGAGTTATTCTTGGAAAACGCAAAGCAAAACCAGAAGAATAACTCGAACTAGGCTGAATATTTTGATAAGTAACAGACATAATAATTTTCGGTTTTACGCGAACAACATTTTCATCTTCAGAAATAATTAATGGTTGCAATAAATTATTTATTTCAGAATAAGTTGTTCCTTCTGAAATTTTTTCTTTCAATCCCGAAGAAACTCTACCAACTTCAACAAATTTTTCTCCATCGCGACAAGCAACAATAAAACTCGTTAAACCGCCAGCACGTTTTCCAGTGCCATATTCTGCACCAACAATAACTAAATCCAAATCTGCAGTTACAGGTTTTAGTTTAGCCATAGTTCCAACATATCTCCCAGAAACATACGTCGAATTCAAATTTTTAATCATAATTCCCTCTTCACCAATTTTCAAAGCGTCTTTGTAAAATTTATCTGCTTCTTTTTTATCAGAAGTAATTAATTGAGTAGCAATACGTATTTTCTTAGGAAAATTTTCAATAATTTTCTCTAAAATTTTTCTACGTTCCTTAAAGGGTAACTCAACAACCGATTCGCCATCTAAATAAATCACATCAAAAACATTTAATTCAACAGGTATTTTTTTAGCTAATTCAGAAATATTATATTTTCTTTTTATTCTCTGACTAATTGATTCAAATGGTAAATAATTTCCAGTTGTTGAATCGTATCCTACAGCTTCCGCATCAATAATAAATTTCTTAGCCTTAACATATTCTTTTACAAATGAAACAATATCTGGAAATTGTAAAGTCACATTTTCAAGTTTCCGAGTAAATATATTTACATTTTTCCCATCTGAACTTATCAAAGTTCTAAATCCATCATACTTATGTTCAAATGCGGCAGGAGTTCCGCAAACTTCAAACGCCTCATCAATATCTAAAACTTTTACAGCAAGCATAACATTTGTTGGCCTTCCAGGAATAAGTTTGACGTAATTTATTGCATCAAGTCCATTTTCGCACAACTTCAAAACTTCTGAATAATCCGTAAGCAAATCATACGCTCTTTGAACTTTTTCAAGAGTAGATTTATCACCAGAAAAAAAGTTTAAATTAATAGACTCAATTAAAACTGCGTCAGCCACACCAATACGTAAATCACTCAATAAAGTCCGAACAATATATTTTGCCTCAATCGGTTTAGAATTAATTAACAATTCAGAAATAATATTTAATTTTTTATCAACTGCTCCATCTCCTTTTATTTCCGTAATTTTTCTCAAGCTCGTGAAAACGTGTTCAACGCTCAAAGATTTTGAAAATAGCGATTTTTGTTTGGACTTTTCAAATATAGAAAAAGCCACGTTTCCTAAATCCCCTAATTTCTTAAACAAGGAAACAACTTCTTCAGAAGAAACACCAGTAGCACGAGATATTGCTTTTAATACAAGTTGAGTAGAAATACCGAATTCACGAGAATCATAATCTGGAAAAACGCGCCCACGAAAAAGATAAATAAATTCTTCATGCCCTCTAAAATCAGAAATAAACTTAGACAAAATCGCTATTTTTTCCAATCTTTTAGGCGTCTTAGACAAATCTTCATAAACAGCGACAAGTTCTGAATATAACATATAAATTCAAGATAATCCGATTATATAAACGCTATTTAAAAACAATCTCAGATCAGTTTAGAAATAAAAATATGGGGGAATATTAAAGAATATTTGCACGAGTAACTGAGGTTAATCTCCAA
>SICU01000025.1 GCA_009694755.1 Candidatus Pacearchaeota archaeon | reverse complement strand
TTGTGGCGAGACAAGTTAAATCTGCTAAAAAAGAAGCATTGAATAAGAAAGTTTCGAAAAAGAAACCAGTTAAAAAGAAAGTTGTTTCTAGCAAAAAGAAACCAGTTAAAAAGAAAGTTGTGAAATCTAAAGCTAAACCTCGGAAAAAATAAATGGTTATTCGAAAAGATTTTAGACGTAAAGTTGTGCCTGGAAAATTGAATTTTATTTCTTTTTTTAGTTTAACGAGTGTTCTTATCGTGATTAATATTGTTTTGTTTTTCTTGTTTTGGATTCTTATTAAAATATTTCCTTCCTTTTTGAAATTTGTCTCAATTAGTCCTTCCTTTATTTTATCTGGCGAAAAATTATGGACTATAGTTACTAGTATGTTTATGCATGCAGGATTTTTTCATCTTTTTGTAAATATGTTTTCATTATTTTTTTTGGGAAGTTTAACTGAAAGAATTATTGGGCGTAAAAGATTTTTTTGGTTTTATTTAATTGCGGGTATTTTTGGTAGTCTTTTGTTTGTGTTAGGTGCTTTTGGAGGACAATTTATTCCTCGTGGAGATTCTTTGTTTGGTGGTTTGGATGATTTTGCCGTCGGAGCTTCAGGAGCTATTTTTGGTTTGCTTGGCGTGCTTGCAGTTTTATTGCCTAAAAAAGAAATTTATTTAATTGTTGGGCCTTTGATAGTAATAATTTTACAATTTTTTATGGGTACTTTTGTTCCAGGTGTTTCTGGCGTTTTTGATATTATTTCAAGCATTTTAATTTTCTTGATGATATTCTCTATGTTTTCTTCTAATACTTTTTTCCGAAAAATTGCAATTCCGGTTAAACTATCATTTTGGGTGGCTCCTGTTGTTGCAATAGTTCCTCTTTTTGTTTTAGGATTTTTTATAAAATTACCGATAGGAAATAGTGCGCATCTTGGAGGACTTATTGTAGGACTTGTTTATGGATTTTATTTACGCTCAAAATATAGTCAGAAAGTTAAATTACTTAGCAAGATGATTAAGTAATAATGGCACTTAATAGACTTAAAAAATTTGATAAACCTAATAAATATTGGAAGCATGAAATTCACGATTTGTTTATTGAATCTTGGGAATTTGTTTGTGAACAGAAAAAATTTATTTATGCAGTAATAGGTTTATTTATTGCAGGCTCGTTAATTGGATTTTTAGAAGCGGATATTTTAAGGCTACATTTCAATAAACTAATTTCAGAAATAGTTGCTCAAACAAAAGGATTAGATTTTCTTGAATTGTTTTGGTTTATTTTTAGCAATAATATTACTAGCTCCTTATCTGCTTTATTTTTCGGCATATTCTTTGGCATTTTCCCGTTATTTCATGCTTTGTTTAATGGAGCTTTACTTGGTTATGTTTATTCAGAAGCTTCTGATTCGTTAGGTTATGGAGTTATTTGGCGACTTTTCCCTCACGGAATATTTGAATTGCCTGCAATTTTTATTTCATTAGGACTTGGAGTTTATATTGGCTCGGCGTTATTTGGACAAAATAAAATTCAAAATGCGATTCTACGTTTGAAACAATCTTTTAGAGTTTTCTTAACGTTGGTATTTGCTTTGCTTGTTATTGCCGCATTAATTGAAAGTGCTTTAATTTTTTATGCTGGGTAATGTTTTTATATCGCCTTTAAGTTTAACTAAGATGGACGATTCTTCTGGATTAAGTCGAGAAAGTATTTTGGAAATTGATTTGGCTCGTGAAAGCGAAAATTTGAGAAAAGTAGAAGCAGCACTTTTTGTTTCGGGTAAATTTATGAATTTGAAAGAACTTGTTGCGCTCACAGATTTAAATCCTTTACTTTTAAGAGATGTATTGAAAACGCTTGAAAATAAACACAAAGGTTCTGGGATGGAAATTATTCAACGCGAAGAATTGTGGAAAATGGATGTCCATCCAGATTTTGTTTATATGGTTAATCGTTTGGCTACGGGACAATCCGAATTTACTAAATCTGAACAAGAAACTCTTG
Source organism: Candidatus Pacearchaeota archaeon (assembly GCA_009694755.1). Taxonomy (GTDB): domain Archaea; phylum Nanobdellota; class Nanobdellia; order Pacearchaeales; family GW2011-AR1; genus SICU01. The sequence continues at coordinate 5,915 of SICU01000025.1, read as the reverse complement.
CTATAATCGCTTACAAACAACCAATGAAACAATCTATATTGATTAAAATTCGAGGAAATAAAGCTTACGATCATATTTTTAAATTTGTGGAAATGGGTTTAATTTTAAAGAAAAAATCGGGGCATACTTCGGAAATAACTTTGAGCGAATCTTTTTATGATTATTTTAATGTAGATAATTCTGAACAAGAAAATCCTCTAAAAAATGAAAATGTTTTTTCGGAAGTTGATAATCTTACTAAACTTAAAAAAGAGATTTAATGAACTTTATTGAATTTGTATTTTACGCCTATATTTTTGTCGCTTTGTACATGACTAGTCTTCTTATTTTTATTTGGTTTCCAAATAGAAAAAAACTTTTTGAACATCCTCTTGGAAAACCTGTTCCTGTAAGTATTGTTATGCCTTGTTACAATGATTCTGCAACAATAGGAGAAGCTATTGATTCATTGATGCATTTGAAATATCCTCAAGAAATGATTGAGATTATTATTGTGGACGATAAATCTCAAGATAATTCTGTTAAAATTGTTGAAAAATATATAAAACAATATCCTAATAAAATTAAACTTATTATGAATGCTAAAAATTCTGGTGGTGCAGCTGAACCAACGAATATAGGAATTAAAGCCGCGAAATATAATTTTATCGCAGTTACAGACGCAGATTCAATGCCTGAACCAGATGCGTTGATTAAAATGATTGGTTTTTTACAACAAGAAAATAAGGTTGCAGCGGTAACTTGTGCAGTAATGGCACGAGGAAGTAAAACTTTTATGCAAAAAATTCAGGTGATAGAATACTCTATAATTGCTTGGAATCGTAAACTTTTAGATTGCGTTGGTGCTGTTTATGTTACGCCTGGTCCATTCGCATTATATAGAAAATCTGCGTTGTTAGATGTTGGACTTTTTGATACTAAAAATTTAACTCAAGACATAGAAATAGTTTGGCGTTTGCGTTCAAAAGGATATACTGCTCGTATGTGTTTAGATGCACGAGTCTATTCAGAAACTCCTCAAAAATTTAAACAATGGTGGAAACAAAGAGTGCGTTGGAATATTGGGGGCACACAATGTCTTGTGAAATACAAAAAATTTATTTTTAGAAGTGGTATGCTCGGAGGATTCATTCTTCCATTTTTTAGTCTATCTTTATTTCTTGGTTTATTTGGTTTAGGTATATTTATTTATCTATTTGCTAAACGGATAATTATAAAATATCTTGCTACAAAATATGCTATTTCTGGTGGTGCTACTCTTCTTCGTTTTCAAGATTTATCTATTCATCCCACAGTTCTAAACTTTTTTGGAATTGCGTTATTTTTATGGGGATTTATTTTTACATTGATTGGATTGGGAATTATGAATATGAGAAAAAGTCCAGAAGCTAAAATTCTTAATATTTTATTTTACTTATTAATTTATTTAGCCATATATCCATTCATTATGATCACTGCATTGTATAAATATCTTCGAGGAAATTATTCGTGGTGATAAAAAGATGATGAATTGTTTGAATATTTATCTTTGCTTAAATTTTAATAGCTTGTTTGCATTAATGAATTGGAGTAAATTCTAAATATGAGCAAACATGCATTTTGGCGAGCGTTTATTTTTACAGTTAGTATCTTTGGTATTGGTTTAATGCTGGGCTTTTTTCTTGAAGGAGTTCAGTCAGATAATATTTATTCAAGAATTATAATTACAGAGCTTAATTTGTTAGATGATCAGTTAACTCAAGAAGTTATTCAAGATTATAATGTTTCTTGTGTTAGTTCTCGTAATAGTTTGTTTGATTTTGCTGATAGAATTTATTTTGAAGCTGCTGAAATTGAAGAAATTGATTCAACTGGACGACTTGGAGATTTGACAGTTTTACATAAACGATATGATTTATTGCGCACTTTACTTCTTAAAGAAGCAAGAAATCTTAAAAAAAGATGCGGGGAAGATTTCCATATAGTTAATTATTTTTATTTGTATAATTCTAATGATATTGAAATTAAAGCTAAACAAAATTATTTTTCAAAATTACTTTTTGATTTGAAAGAAAATAATCCTGAGACTGTTCTTTTAGTGCCCATTGCAGCAGATACTGATTTGAGTTCAGTTGAGATTCTTGTTAATGCTTTAGATATTCGTACTTATCCTTCTATTGTGATAAATGATTTGATTGTATTTACTGAAATTCCTACTCTTTCCGAACTTGAAGAGAAACTTTCTTTAGAGAAGTTTGCATAATATATAAAAAAATAAAGAAATTCTCTAAAATTTCCTACCGAATGCGATATAGATAAATGTATCAACATTTACCTATCTGTATAACTTCTCCCTATTGTGATTTATATTCATCAGTTATACATATTCGGAAATGTCAAAGTGTATCACCACTTTGAGCACCTCAAAGTCTAGAAAGACTTTGCAGTTTAATTTCTGGCCAATGCAGAGCATCGGGGCATTAAACCCGGAAATTAAATAAAATGTTGCAAATTTCTCTAATAAGAAGTTTGAAAATTACATTGAAAATTGAATTATAGATAATTCTTAAAAATATGCGATTTAATCAAAAGAATTATCTATTAGAGATTTCTGAACAAAACGTTATTTGACTATCAGAAATTTCTATATTCAAACTTCTCTTTATAGTTTTTTCATCGCCATAAAGAATTTAAACTGAATAAGTTAAATTCGTTTATGGAATATTTAGATTTGAGGTCTTCTTCGAATAATTTTGTTGAAGCTATTCGTGATGGTGAAATTGTTCGTGTTCCACATTCTGTGGCTATAGAAGAAGATTTGTTTATTCTTCGAAATTTGGGTGCAGAACCGCCTCAAATTATGCAATCAACTTTGCCTATGCAAGTTCGTCGCGATAAAATTGAACAGAAACAAGGTTCTGTGTTTTCAGATTGGAAAGTTGGAAAATTTGGAACTAAGAAAAATAATGTTATTCAAGATTTAATTCCTAATTTTCATTGGGAAATTGCTAAGCAAAGAAAATTAAGAAATTTAACGAGAAATAAACTTGCTGAAATTATAAGATCTTCGGAACACGAAGTTAAAATGCTTGAACTTGGGGAATTGCCCTCTGATGATTTTATTTTGATTAGTCGAATTGAACAATTTTTTGGAATAAACTTGCGAAAATATGGCGTTGCTACAACTGCCGTGAATCTTGCTGATTTGCAGAAACGTAAAGAAGCTTTGGAAAGAGAAGCACGTTCGAAAGTTTCTAGAACTTCTTCTTCTGTAAATAATGTTCGTGGTGATTTTTCAGGAAACGAAATAGAGTTAGTTGATGATTAGTAAGGTTTAAACAAAGTTAATCACGATTAACATGCTTAAATTTTGTACACAAGATTTAAAAACCATTTTTACGGGTTTCTTATATGAATGTTGAGATTATTTCCCATAGTGCTAATGAATGCGAGGTTCGTGTAGATAATCTTACCGTCGCAGAAATTTTAAGAGTTTATTTGAATGAACAAGGAATAAAATTTGCGGCTTGGAGAAGAGAGCATTTAACTGAACCGGTAATTTTTAAAATTGAAAGTTCTGGAAAAACTATAAAAAAAGCAATTGCGGAAGCAGTTTTAGTTATTTCGAAAGATGTTGATTCTTTAATAAAACTTGCAGAAAAATAAATTTATAGGTAAGTTTATTAAGAGTTTTTTCTATTATTCTTTGGAGGTTATGATGAGTTGTAAATGTAGTTGGGTTGAAGCAATTCTTGCTATTGTGATTATTTTATCTGCTTATTTAGGTAGAACAAGTTCTAAATGGGTAATTATTGTTTCTGCTTTAATTTTGCTGTTGCACGCTTTAATGTGTAAAAAATGTGGAATGTGCGAAATGCCCCAAGTGAGTGCTAAATCTACTAAAAAAAAGAGGAGATAAATATATTTTATTTTTTTTATTTTTTTTATTAATTTTTTGCAGATACTTGTTTCTTACGAAACTTAGTATCTTTTCAAGTATAGTGATTTTTTTATAGTCTTTTATTTTTTGTTTTAAATGGTTAAGATTTCTGCGGGAAGTTATGATTTGAATAATTGGCTACAAGGAGGCTATGACACTGATGTGATTACAACTTTTTATGGGGGGCCTGGATGTGGTAAAACTAATTTTTGTTTGACTGCGGCCGTTTCCCAAGCTAAAAAAGGAAACAAAGTTATTTTTATTGATACTGAAGGTGGTTTTTCGTCTGAACGAGTTAAACAATTAATTGATTCTAAATCTGTTAATGGTTCAAAAGGAGATTTTAAGAATTTATCTTTTGAACAAATTTTAAGCAATATTTTTGTTTTGAAACCTACCAATTTTAAAGAACAACAACAATCATTTGACCAACTTTTAAAACATTTGAAAGAGCATGTTTCATTGATTATTGTTGATGGAATGACTATGCTTTATCGACTTGATTTTGCAGAAGCGCGGAAAGATATTTCTGAATTGCAACAAGTTAATTCTGTTTTGACTAAACAAATGCGTTTGTTAGCAGAGATTGCTAGAAAAAATAATATTCCTGTTTTGGTTACGAATCAAGTTTATCAGTGGAATAATGAGACGCGAATGGTTGCTGGAGACATTATGAAATATTGGAGTAAATGTTTGATAGAATTAGTTAATGACAGAGGTGTTAGAACTGCTTATTTAAGAAAACATAGAAGTCTTCCAGAAAAGTTAATTGATTTTCAAATTCAAGATTCGGGTATACGAAAAAAAGGTTGGATTTAATTTAAGTTAGGATATATTTTATATACTTGATTTAACTTTAAATTAAATGAAATATAATTCCAAATTTATTATTATTTCTGTTTTAGTATTTATTTCATTATCTATTTTGTTCTTATCTTCTCGCGATGTTTTTCAATCTCCAGAATCTGAATCTCCAGAATCTGAATCTTCAGAATTAATCTCTTGTTTCTCACCTGATTTTGTTTCAATTAATGATGAACTCCCTCATGAAGAGGGAGGACCAATACCTCGGATATTGAATAAGAATGCTTCCCTCAGTGGAGACTGTGTTATATATTCTACAGCTGTATCTAATTTTAAGATAAATCCTCTTTTATCAGCTCAAGAGTGGTATGATGGCATAAGAATTTGTGCCATGAAAAAAGGGTATTATCCTTCCAGTTCCATTGGGGGAGTTTTCAGGAAGGATGTAATTAAGTTACTGGAAGAATGTAAGGCTCCTCTTTCTGCAGGAACAGGTAAACCGGAAACATTTACCACTGTTTACCTTACATACGGATCTTTTTTGGGGTTGTGGGATAATCGAAATCCTATTGACTGTCCTCCTTTCGGGGTTGGAGATGGAGTTCTTCTTGATGTAATTGGGCCGCAAGGAGGACACGCAGTTTATTGTAGAATAACTACTTGTGGTGCTCCATATGATCCCGTAACTCTTGTATGTGATGATAGGGACGTATATCAAGATGAAGGAATGATGCTGTGGGATGTACCAGTAAGTTATACACTTAGTGTTGATAACTTTGGAGAGATTACGCTTACTTCTCCTAACTCAGTATACGCTAGTTACTATAGTGGAGCTTATGTTAATTTTGTAACCAGACCAAATATATAATAATTTTTAATTTGAATTATTTCATGTCAAAATTTATCTAAATTTTGAGCCCTCTCATGTCGAAGTGTTCGAAATCACTTTGATCATCCAAAAAACAAAGAATATTGTTTTTTTGATTTTCTAATCCATTCAATTCTTACATACTGCGAAGCAGAACTTCTTGTACCTCAAACTCTTTTGAGTTTAAGGAATTGAAGTCTTTATTGCTTCAAGAATTTCCAATTCTTGAGAGTGATCAAAAACTCTGTTTTTGACACATCCAAACTAAGCAATGCACTTGCATTGCGAGGCATAGAAATTCACTGAATTTCTAGGTGATCAAAA
>SICU01000002.1 GCA_009694755.1 Candidatus Pacearchaeota archaeon | reverse complement strand
ATGTTTTTCAACTGACCACATATATAATTTCTGTTTAACATAGTTTATAAAATATCTATATAAAAAATTAAATTCCGAATAATCTCGATAAGAAACCACGTTTAGGTTCTTCTTGAATAGTTTCAATCATTGGAGGTGGAGCTATTGAAGCTTGTTGTTGTCTTGCTAATTGAGCATCTCGGGAAATTTCAGCATCAGCTTGCCGAAATGCTTTTTCTACTTCCATTCTAGGTTTGCCTTGACTCATCAAAGCCCATTTCAAAGATTCACGATTATAACCTTTGATTAAATTCTTTTTTATGTAATTGACTGTGCTGTCAATATATGTTTCTTCTTTTTTCATATTATTTTTTATAATTTATTATATAAAAAGATTTGTGTTTGCTAGAGGATAAGTAAAAAACCGAATTTTATTGAGTTATATCTTTTTTATAGAATATCAAAAGAATAATGGATTAAATTTAAACGTTTTTTGATATAATAATTGGTTTTTCTTTTTTGAAAAATTTCATCGCTTGATTTAATTTATCTTTGGATTCTGCGTAAATTGTAAGGATATTTTCTTTGAATTTTATTGTTTCTCCGACGTGTTTGTAAATATAAACTCCCGAAGATTTATCCTTTGGACATCCAGTTAATCTTGCTAAATAATTTATTCCTTGATTACTTATTTGTTTTATTATTCCGGAATCTTTTGAAATAAATGTGTAATTATATTTTGCTTCTGGGAGCCACGTTTTTGGATCTCCTCCTTGGGCTTGAATTATTTCGCAAAATTTTTCGTATGCTTTACCACTATAAAGAATTTCGCGAGCTCTAATTTGTCCTTGATTTTTTTTGGATTTTCCAACCATTTCTAAAATTAAACCTGCAAGATATATTGACTTTTGTTCTAAATCTTTTGGAGAATTATCTTGTTTTAAAACGCGCAAAATATCTTTTATTTCTAAAATTGGGCCAACTCCGTTGCCGATTGGCTCATAACCTTCAGTGATTACAACTTTCATTATAAGATTTAATTTTTTCCCTAAATGCTCAAACATTTTTTTCAAATGTTCTGCTCGAGACTTTGAAACTTTTGCACCGTTGCCATAAGGAATATCAATTAAAACATGCGTGCTACCTACAGCTACTTTTTTAGCTAAAATTGAAGCAAGTAATTGTGCTTCAGGATCTAAACGTAACATTTTTTCAACGCGGATTAATTTATCGTCTGCTGGTGCTAAACCTAAAGAACCTCCCCAAGCTAAACATGCTCCCGTTTTTTTGACTATTTTTTTTAATTGTGCTATTGAAAAAGATACTGATGCGATGGCTTCAACTGTGTCCGCAGTTCCTGCTGCCGAGGTTATTGCTCTTGAAGAAGTTTTAGGCATTATTACTCCCGCAGCTGCACAAATAGAAACTACTAATGGAGTTGTGCGATTTGCAGGAATTCCGCCGATAGAATGTTTATCTGCAACTATTTTGTAAGGCCATTTAATTTTATTACCTGTTTTAACTATTGCATTTGTTAAATATAAAATTTCCGTTTCAGACATTTGACAATGATTAATTCCGGAAATAAAATATGCGATTTCTGCTTCTGAAAGATTATTGTTCACTATATCTTTAATTATCTCTTCCAATTCTTTTGCAGAATATTGACGACAGTCTAACTTTTCTTGTAAGATTCTTGAACTCTCTGGAATTCCTGCTGGAGTTACTTCTATGAACCCTTGAATCGCACCTAAAGCGTCATGTAACTCTTCTGAAATCGCAACTTCGCCTTTCTTGATAAATCCTTTTGTAATATCTACGACGGCTATAATCTTAATTTTATTTTTTGATAAAATTACTCTATCGCCAATATGAATGTTTAATTTATTTGCAGAATCTTCGTGAATAAAAGCGATAGGTTTTCCTGCCTTTATCTTTAAAATTTTAATTAACAATTTCATAATCTAAAAAAGTAACCTCTCTTTAAAATCATTCCGAAGATGAAAACAACTCTGAAATTGTTCCATCTTTGTAAGCTCTTAAGAATAAAATTAAATAAGATAATATTAATGGTCCGAGAATTAATCCTAAAATGTTGAAGACGAATAGTCCTCCAATCATTCCAATCAAAACTATTACGGGTGAAGTTCCAGTTTTACGAGAGACAATGTAAGGTCTTAAAATGTTATCTATTGTTGAAACAAATAATGCGCAATAAACTGCGAATCCTATTGCTATCCCAACATTTCCGCCGATAATTAGAACAAGAGTTACGGGTATCCAAACAAACCAAGGGCCCACCATCGGCAACATCGAAGCTAAAGTTCCGATTAAAGTTATTGTTAGTGCGTTAGGTATTCCGAAAATTAATAATCCGAGTCCTAAAGCTAAACCTTGTATAGCTCCAACTATGACATAACCATAAATAATTGCAGAAGTTATTCCTTTGAAACGATTTATCAATACAGATTCTTTTTCTTTTTTGAAGGGAGATATTCCTGAAATGAAATCAGATAATTCTTCACGATCTCTTAATGTAAAGAAAAAGACAAATAAAACTACTGCTAGATTAAGTAAAACTACGGGTAAATTTTGTAGAAAACTAATGAGATAAGTGATAATTCCAGAAGTAAGTTTTCCAATAAATTCTATAGTTATTGTTGTAATTTTTTCTTGAAATTCGATTTGTGAAGTAGGGAATAATGTTTTGAATAATTGCAAAAAGTCGATACTTTGAGTCAGAGAAAATAATTTGAAAATTTGAGTTACCATAATTGGCATTAAAATCCATAAAGGAACAATAATTAAAATGAGAACTATGAGGCACAATATTCCTGCAGAAATACTTCTTTGATTAATTATTTTTTGAACTTTTTTGTATACTGGAACGAATATATACGCTAAAATTAATCCTCCGATAATAGATAGAGCAATAGTTTTCACTATTAAAAAAGAAAGGAACAATAATAATAATACTAGTCCAGTTATGAAAATTCTACGAACTTCTTTATTTGACAAGGCCACGTATTGCCGACGGCTTTTTACTATATAAACTTTCTTAAATGTTCAATTTGATTCGAAGTTAAATTGTTGAAAAATCATAAAGCAATATTTACATTTATAAACTCGATTTTCTAAATAAGTAAATGGATTTTTTTATACATAAGTTATATAAAAATGTTGGAGACACTTTGTCGCATCTTCATTTTGAAAAATATAGTCGTGGAAGTTTTACAAATAAAGCAATAGTTCAAAGTAAATTTGTTAAAGGAAATTATTCTTTTGTAACAACGAATGAATATTCTGGAGAATTCGTTAGAAATTGTGCTGAAGAACTTGGAACTAAAAAAACTAAAATTGATGGAGTTATTGTTTCTACAAAAGCTTTGCCTTCAAATATTAAACATAATGGAATAAGTCAGTTTATGGGTGTCAAAAAATATTCAATATCTGGAGAATTTTCTGGCGACGAAATAATTGCTTTATGCGATTCTGTTCCCCGCGCATTTATTGCTTTATCTTTTTCTACAGATAAAAGTGAATTAAAAATAAAAAATAAATCACCTAAATCTGCTAAACCTTCTAGTTCTGATAAAGAGAATATAAAAGTAGATTTTTGTAAACTTAAAACTACAAATCCGGAATTTGCAAAAAAATTATTTTTCGAAGTAACGGAATATAAAACTGCTGAAGCAAAGCATACTTTTGAAATTGTAGATATTGAAATTCCAAAAAATGAAACTGACCCTATTCAGATGAGAGAAAAGGCTATTCGCATAGGAAAAGTTGTTCGTAAGTTAACTATTGATGGTGTTGATAAAAGTTATACTTTTCCGTTAAGAGGATAATTTTAATATAAATTTTAATATAACTTTAAATATTCTTAAGTTTATTTATTGTTGGAGGTATTATGTTTAATAAATACGCAGTAACTGTAAATCGTGTCTTGCTTGGATTAATTATGTTAATTTCTGGTTTGATAAAACTTTTCGTGATGAAACCTTCTGCAATTGTCGATATGCTCGCCAGTATCGGATTTCCAGCACCCTCATTTTTTGCAGGGGTTTTGATTCTTTCAGAGATAGTATTCGGTATAGCGATTCTTATAAAATGGAAATTAGAATATAGTGTTTGGCCACCAATTTTAATTTTATTAGTTGCGACATTTACGGTTTATACTATTGGACAGAATGGGCCTCAATGGGGACAAATTCTGATTCATCTTGCACTTGTATCTAACTATTGGATGATTAGTGTTAATTCAAAAAGAAAGTAAAAACTTTTTAATTTATTTTTTATTTTAAGCTAGAAAAATTTAATCTTGTATACGCGGGATTTTTCTAGTTTAAACTTTGCAAAAATATAGAGCAAAGTTTAAACAATGCCAACTGATGTTGTTAAGTATAAATCTTCAATATTTGGGGCGAAGATTTATATACTCATTTTCTAAAATATAAATGTAGGAATCAAATGTTGCGTGTTGCTACATGTCAACATTAAAAAACAAAGTAAAAATTTGTTTTTGAATGTTCAAAGTGCCGTTCAAGTACTTTGACATTAATAAATTTGGAAGAGTTGCACCATAAACAAAATGGAATATGTCAAAATTATCAAGACCAAGATATGGAAGTTTGCAGTTTTGGCCCCGTGTACGGGCTGAAAAGTTTTTACCTAGTGTTAACTGGAGTGTTGTTTCTGGAGATAGTCTGAAAGGATTTATTGCTTACAAAGCGGGAATGGCTACCGCGATTGTTAAAGATGGAACTCCTAAATCTATGACTCCTGGTAAAAAATTGGCCGTTCCAGTAACTGTTCTTGAAGTTCCTCCGATGAAAATTTATTCTGTGCGATTTTATAAAAAAGGAATTGTCTCACAAGAATTTGTTGTTTCAAACGATAGAGATTTGAAACGAGTTGTTCGTGTTGCGAAATCTCCCGTTAATGTCTCATTACTTGATTCAGTTAAAGATTTTGATGAAATAAGAGCTATAGTTTATTCAATTCCTCGACATATTGGTATAAAAAAAACACCAGATTTAGCTGAAGTTGCTGTCGGTGGAAAAGATAAACTCGCTGTTGTAAAAAACTTGATTGGAAAAGAATTGAACTTATCCGATTTCTGGAAAGGAGATTTAGTTGACGTTCGCGGATTGACTAAAGGTAAAGGACTTTCTGGGCCAGTTGAAAGATTTGGAATTAGTTTGAAAGCTCACAAATCTGAAAAGGGAAGAAGAAAACCTGGAAGTTTAGGTCCTTGGCATCCTGCGAGAGTTATCTTTAGAGTTCCATTGTCTGGACAATTAGGGATGTTTACTCGTGTTCATTACAATTTGAAAGTTTTGTCTTCGGGAATGTCGGGAGAAAAAATATTTTCAAAACCATTCAAACAATATGGTTTTGTTAAAGGACAATATTTACTTGTTCACGGAAGTGTTCAGGGTCCTGCGATGAGACAAATATTAGTTACTCAACCTATAAGACCAACATTAAAACAAATTAGAAAAAAATATGATTTAATTGAGGTGCATTGCAGATGAAAGGACAGATAGTCGATATTACTGGTGCGAAAAAAGGCGAAGTTACTTTACCTACTTTGTTTGACACTCGCGTAAGAGAAGATTTAGTTCAAAAATTTTACGAAGTTTCTAAAATTTATGCATCTTATGCTCCATCTCCAACTGCTGGAAGACGACATTCTGCATCTGGAACAATAAGTCATTTAAGACACGATTGGAAAGGACACTACGGAAAAGGTATTGCTCGTGTTCCAAGAAAAGCGATGTGGAGAAGAGGAGAACAATTTTATTGGGTGGGTGCGGAAATTAACATGGCTCGTGGCGGAAGAGCAGTTCATACTCCCCGTCTTAAATATCGTCCTTTGAAAATAAACGAAAGAGAACAAACTATCGCCGTTAATTCTGCTTTTGCAGCTACTGCTCTTAAAAATTATGTTTCTAAAAGATATGAACGATTGAAAAATGTTGAACTTAATGTTCCAGTTGTTTTGAGTTTAACCGGTTCTATAAAAACAAAACAATTTATTGAGTTGTTACGAAAATTATATGGAGAAAATTATTTAGTTGCATTACAACAAAAATCTATGCGCACTGGAAAAGGAAAAATGCGCGGAAGAACTTACAAAAAGAATTCTGGTTTATTATTTGTAAAAAGTGAAAAAGAAAAAATATCTATTAAAGGTGTTGATGTAATTAATGCGCGAGATGTAACCGTCGCTGATTTGTATCCTCTTGGAAGATTAACTCTATATACTGAAAATTCACTTAAGGAGATTAAATAATGTTGAAACCTATAACTTCCGAAAAAGCTGTTAAGCTAATTGACTTAGAGAATACTTTATTATTTGAAACTGGAAGACGAGAAACGAAAGATGGAATTTCTAAAGAAGTTTCTACAATCTTCGGCGTTAAAGTTATTAAAGTTAGAACGTTAATTAGAAGTAATAAAAAATACGCTTATGTTAGACTTGCAAAGGAGAATCCAGCTATTGACGTTGCAACAAAGCTGGGAATGATATAATGGGTAAGAGAATTATTTCGCAAGCAAGAGGTAAAGGAAGTTTATCTTATCAAGCAAGAAAACAAGCGTTTATTTATCGTGTCGGTTATCCTATTGTTTCAGGTCAAGCACAAATTATTAAAGTATTACACTCTGCTGCGCATTCTGCACCTTTGATAAAGGTAAAGATGGGAAAAATTATATTTTTTAACGTCGCACATTCTGGCGCATTACTTGGAAGCGATATTAGTTTAGGAGTCGAAAAAATTGCTGATGGAAATATTTTGGCTTTGAAACATATTCCTATTGCTACAAAAATATTTAACATAGAAGTTAACCCTGGAGATGGCGGAAAAATGATTAGAACTTCTGGAAGTAAAGCGATTGTGTATAAAAAATATGATGATGGACGTGTTGGAATTACAATGCCAAATAGAAATGAAGTAAAATTAGATGGTGAATGTCGCGCTACAATTGGAATCGTTGCAGGTGACGGAAGAACTTTGAAACCAATGATGAAAGCTGGAGTTCACCACTATAGAGCAAAGGCGCGTAATAAATTATGGCCTAAAGTATCTGCTGTAGCTACAAATGCAGTAGACCACCCATTCGGTTCTGGAAGAGGTAAACGTATTAAATCAAAGACAGCTAAGAGAAACGCACCTCCAGGACGTAAAGTCGGACACATTAGACCAAGCAGAACAGGAAGGAAGAAACGTTAATGGTTGTACAAGATGTAGTTATCAAATCGAAAGAGAAAAAGTTCTGTGGATTGAGTGTGGAGCAATTGCAATCTTTGTCATTGAGAGACTCTTTGAAATATATGCCTGCAAGAAGTAGACGTTCTCTTCTTAGACATCCTGAATTTGTTGAAAAATTTATAAAGTCTGCAGAAGAAAAGATTTCAAGAAAGAAAAAAATCAGAACACATTTGAGAGATTTGATAATTATTCCTAAAATGATTGGAATGGAAATTGCAGTTTACAATGGAAAAAGTTTTGAAAATTTGAAAGTTGAAATGGAAATGATTGGACATAGACTCGGAGAATTTGCGTTGACAAGACAAAAAGTTAATCACTCTGCTGCTGGTATCGGTGCTACGAGAGGTTCAAAGGCGGCTAAGAAGTAAATGACAGAAATACATAAACACGTTGAAGAGAAAAAAACTGAAACACCTAGCTCTGCCGATGTTAAACAAGAACACAAAACTGAAAATGTTAAAAAAGAAATCGTTGAAAAGAAACAATCAAAATCAATGACTAAAAAAGATGTTGCGGTTGCAAGAGGACCAGGACTTCACATGTCAAAGAGACACGGAATGTATGTTTGCGCTTTCATTAAAGGAAAATCTATTGACAAAGCGATGGCTGACCTTGAGCAAGTTAAATTGTTTAAGAGAGCAGTTCCGTTTAAGGGAGAAATTCCTCATAGAAAAGGTAAAGGAATGATGTCTGGAAGATATCCTCTTAGTGCTATTAGTTTGTTTATTCCTATGTTGAAAACTTTAAAAGGGAATGTTCTTGTTAATGGTTTAGACTTGAGTAAAACAAGAATCACGACTGCGTCGGCTAACTTGGCTCCACGACCTAGAAGAAGAGGCGGAGAAAAAGGAAAAAGAGCATATATCATCCTTGAAGCGAAAGAGGTAGGGAAAAAATAAAATGGAAGAAAAAAAGTTTGTAAAATTTAAACAAGACGAATTGGGAATTAAAGAATATGTTAAGCAATCGCTCGGTAAAGGAAGAATTAGCGATGTAAATATTGAATATACTCCAATCGGAGAAAAAATTATTGTTTCCACGAATAGGCCTGGACTTGTAATTGGACATAGGGGCGAAAAAATACAAGAGCTTACTACAATTTTAAAAAAGAAATTTAAAATGGATAATCCTCATATTGATATAAAAGAAATTATTATGCAATCTCTTGATTCTCAACTTGTTGCAGATAGTGTTGCGATACAAATAGAACAAAAGGGTTCTTTGAAATTCAAAACTATCGCATATAAATCTTTGAGTAGCATTATGAATTCAGGAGCGTTGGGTGCAGAATTAGTTTTATCAGGAAAACTTCCAAGTGAAAGAGCGAAGACTTGGAGATTTACTCAAGGTTATTTGAAGAAAACTGGAGAGCCTTCCAAAGTTGTTAAAAAAGCACAAGCGCAAGCAGTTACTAACATGGGAGTCGTAGGAATTAAAGTAAGCATTTTACCACCGGACGCACACATTCACGATCAAATTATTGTAAATGAAGATATGATAAATAAAATAAAGAAAAAAATAAATGAACTGAAAGTTATTCCTGTTGAAAAGAAAAAATCTCGTAAAAAGGAGAGTAATATTTAATGGCGATTTTAAGAGCAAAGGATGTTTCCAAGATGGACGCTAAATCAAGAGCAGAAAAACTTAAAGATTTAAAAATGGAATTAGTAAAGTCGTCTGTAACTGCACAAAAAGCGAAAGGCAAAACCAAAGAGATTAAAAAGGCTATTGCGAGAATATTCACATTCAATGCGTCGGAAAAATTCGGTACATTGAAGAAAAAATAAACTATGGAAATAGATCCAAGAACGGGATTACCTGTTTCCGCAATCGCCTGGGAAGACTTGGCGAAAAGTGAGCAAAAGATAAAAGTATCGACGGAAAAACGTCGTTACGGGAAGGTTACCACGCTTGTGTCGGGCTTTGATAAAAGTATCGACTTAAAAGCGACGGCTAAATCTTTGAAAGATAAGCTTGCCTGCGGTGGAACAATTCGAGATAGAACAGTAGAATTGCAAGGAGACCATAAAAGACAAGTACGCGCAGTGCTTGTAAAATTAGGTTTCTCCGACGAAACTATTGAAGATTGAGAATTGCGAAAAGAATAGGTGATGAAAAAACAACATGATAGAAAAACAAATAGAAACACAGCGAAATGCACAGAATTTTGTAGTTGGAACTCGAGGAAGAAGTTTTCAGGGAACCGTTACTAAAATTTTCGGACAAAGAGCAGTAATTGAATTCGAACGTACTGTGAAGGTTCAAAAATATGAAAGATTTATGCGTAAAAAAACAAAATTACATTCGAGAATTCCTGAAGGTGTGGTTATTAATATTGGAGATTATGTTAAAGTTCAAGAATGTAGACCTTTGAGTAAAATGATTCATTCAGTTGTTATTGAAATAATTAAAAAATCTGGAGAACTAAAATGAAAGAACAAAAAATTATCGGAATTTTTAATCTTTCATTTTCAAATTTGGGAGAACTAAAATGAAAGCAATTCCAGCAAGAGCAACGAGAGGATTAAATTTAGGGAGCGTCGTAGTTGCGAGCGATAATAGTGGTGCGAGACTTGTAAGAATTTGTGGAGTTAAAAAAGGTAAAACTCCGAAGGGAACTCAACAATATGTTAAGATGGCTGATATGGTTAAAGTTTCAGTTCGTGCTGGAAAACCAGATATGAAAGGACAAGTATTTGATGCGATTGTTATTCGTCAAAGAAAACCTTACAAAAGAAATACTGGTGAAAGAGTTATGTTTGAAGATAATGCTGTTGCGTTACTTAAAGATGATAAAGGTAACCCGAAGGGAACTCAAGTTAAGGGTCCTGTTTCGAAAGAAGTTTTTGAAAGATGGAAGGGAGTCGCAAAAATTGCGCAATTTGTATTATGAAATCCAAATTTTCTACGTCGTGGATATCAAGTGTTCAACCAAGAAAGCAACGCAAATATAGATTTGAAGCTCCGTTCCATATAAGGCATAGCTTTTTAAGTGCTAATTTATCAAAAGAACTGCGTGCTAAGCATAAAATGCGAAGCATTCCATTGAGAGTTGGTGATGAAGTCATCATCAAACGAGGAACATTTGCGAAACAGAAAGGAAAAATTTTAGACGTTAATGTCAAAAAATTAAAAGTCACGATTGAAGGAGTAACTCGGAAAAAATCCGATGGAACAAAAATCAATGTGTATTTTGATCCGAGTAAATTACAAATAATCGCGTTGAAGCTCGATGACTCGCGACGTTTGAAAAGTTCAGACAAAAACGAGTCGAAGAAATCGGAGGAAAAAACCAATGCACCAAACACGAAATGAAATTATAAGGGGCTTGCCCCTAGCAAGAAAAGGCTCAAAATATGTAGCTTATGCGTCGAGAAATAATTCTAATGCTGTTCCAGTAATCATTGCTATAAGAGATATGCTTAAAATTGCTTCAAATTCTAAAGAAGGGAAATATATGATTCACAATAAATTATTAAAAATTAATGGGCAACTTGTTACAGAGTTAAATCAACCAATTAATTTATTTTCGATATTTTATGCAGATAAAAATTATCAACTTGTAATTTTGCCGACTGGAAGATTTGCTTTTGAAGACACAAAAGAAAATTCAAGACCTGTAAGAGTTATTGGAAAAAATGCTGTGAAAGATAAAAAAATTCAATATGGCCTACATGACGGAACTAGTTTAATTTCTAAAGAAAAAATTAATGTTGGAGATACAGTTTTTCTTGATTTTGATAATAAAATTAAAAAACATATAGCTTTTGAAAAAGGAAAAAATGGTTTAGTGATTTCAGGAAAAAATATTGGAAAAACTGGAAAGATTATAGAAGTTTTGGGTAAAAATGTTAATTTATTGATTAAAGGACAAACGGAGGAAGTTGTGTTGCAGAAAGCACAAATTATGATTCAATGAATTCTAATATTATGAGAACTCCTAAACTTGTTCGTGTTGTATTGAGCGCTGGTGCCGTAGATAAAGAACTTGAAAAAGCTAAAAAATTACTTGAAATGATTTCTGAAAGAAAAGCTCAAATTACAAAGGCTGGTTCTCGAACAAGAATTCCTGCATTCGGTGTTAGACCTAAAATGGAATTAGGAACTTGTGTTACTTTGAGAGGTAAAGCAGCTATTGAAATTTTAAGAAAACTTCTTGGTGCAATAGACAATCAACTTAAGGAAAGTCAAATTGATAAAAATAATTTCTCATTTGGAATTAATGAATATATTAACATCCCTGGAATGAAATATATTAGAGAAATTGGAATAAGGGGATTTAATGTTACTGTTGTTTTTGAACGTGCTGGTGTTCGAGTTAAAAGACGAAAAATAAAAACTGGAAGAGTCCCAGCTAAACAACATGTTACTCGTGAAGAAATTATGGAATTTATGAAAAGCAATTTCAAAACAGGAGTAAGAGCATGACAGCAAGTGATTGGCAAAAGATTTTGAAACAATTGAAGAATAAACCAGTTATTGCTAAAAAGTTTTTGAGATTTAATAAACCTAAAGAACGTAAAACGGGTATCGCTGCTCAAAAATGTAAACGTTGCGGAAGATTTGGAGCACATTTACACCAATATGATTTGCACTTGTGCAGACATTGTTTCCGAGAGATTGCGGAGGATCTCGGATTTAAAAAATACAGTTAAATGAGCCAAGATATAGTTTCAGATGGTTTGAATAGAATTATGAATGCTAAACGTGCTAGCAAGAATAGCGTGACTTTGAAACAGCAGTCTAAATTTTTAAGTCAAATTCTTGCAATTGGAAAATTAAAGGGATACATTGAAAGTTATCATAATACTCCGAAAGGATTAGAGATTACATTTGGAAAAGTTAATGTGTGTAAATCTGTCAAACCTCGCTATGTTGTTAAAACTTATGAAATTGATAAATATGTAAGAAGATATTTACCTTCGAGAAATTTGGGAATAGTTGTAATTTCTACAAATGAAGGACTTATGACTCATCAAACAGCTATTGATAAAGGACTTGGAGGATGCGTAGTCGCTTACTTTTATTAACATGAAAAAAACTTTTAGATTTATCCGTAGTTTTTTGTATGCAAACAAATTATTTTCTAATAGAATTTGTTGCACAGAAATTTGTCAAGATGAAAAAATTTCTTGTGCTCAAAGTGCCAAATCTTTAAAAATGAGTTTTCCGGAGGCACATTGACATGAAAAAAACTTTTGAAACTCGTTTAGCAATTCCTTCGGGAATAAATTGTAAGATTTCTGAAAATAATATTAATTGTTCTAAAGGGGGAACTCAAACAAACAGAGTAATTGTTTTACCGAATGTTAAATTTGAAGTTTCTGGAAACGAATTGATTTTATCTTCGAACAAAGCAAATAAAAAAGAAATTTCTAAAATACTTTCTCAAGTTGCTCACATCAAAAATATATTTTTAGGATTGAATGAACGATTTGTTTACGAGCTTGAAATTTGTAATGTTCATTTTCCTATCACTGTTAAAATTGAAGGTTCAAAATTTGTGATTAATAATTTTCTTGGTGAAAAAGTACCGAGAGTTGCTAAGATATTAGCAGATGTAGAAATTAAAGTTGAAGGTAGTAAAATTAAAATTATAAGTGCGAATATTGAAAGTGCTGGGCAAACTGCCGCTAATTTAGAAACGGCATCTCGTGTTAGAAATAAAGATAGACGTATTTTCCAAGATGGAATTTTTATAACTAAAAAACCAGAGGTAATTCTATGAAACAATTTGTAAGAAGAAATACTGTGAAATTGAGTAAGCTCGGTAGAAACAGACCTAAACTTCAAAAATGGAGAGCCGCAGTAGGAAGACATAACAAAATTAGAAAAAATAGATTTGGTTATACTAAATCTCCTCGAATTGGTTTCAAATCTCCGAGAGAAGAATCTGGAAAAATAAATGGAAAAATGCCGTTGTTAATTTCAACATCTAAAGATTTTTCTAATGCGACTAAAGAAAATATTTTAATTATCTCTCGTAGAATTGGTGCTAAGAAAAAAATCGAATTTATAAAGAGAGCTCAAGAAATGAATTTGACTATTTTAAATGTCGGAGGAAAACATGGATCTAAGTAAAAAGAAATCGTTAGTTGCAAGAACTTTAGGTATTGGAGAAGGAAGGGTAATGTTTAACACTCAACGACTTGACGATATAAAAGAAGCAATTACTAAGCAAGACATAAGAGATTTAGTTTCTGATAAAGCAATATTTATTAGAGAAATTAAAGGAAGAAAAGTCAATACTGTGAGAAAAAGACGCCGTGCTGGAAGTATTCGTATGAAACCAAATAATCGTAAACGAGAATATATGATAATCACAAGAAAATCAAGAGCATATATTTCTGAAATGCGTAAACAATCAAAAATTACAAATGAAGAATTTATGAAATTAAGAAAGGAAATTAGAAGTAAAAATTTCAAAAGTAAAGCTCATTTGAAAGAGCATATTGAGACAATGAAAAAAGGAAAAATTAAAAAATCTGGAGAACTAAAATGAAAGAACAAAAAATTATCGGAATTTTTAATCTTTCATTTTCAAATTTGGGAGAACTAAAATGAAAGGCGTACAAAGAACAGTAAGACGAAGAAGATATGAAGCTAGAACTGACTATAAAGCGAGACTTTATTTGTTGACTTCTGAAAAACCTCGAGTAGTATTTAGAAAAACAAATAGATATCTTTTAGCGCAAATTGTTGTTTCTGAAATTGCACAAGATAAAGTAGTTTGTAATGTAAGCACTAAAGATTTGCTAAATCACGGATGGCCTGATAAATTAAAGGGAAGTTTGAAAAGTTTGCCTGCTGCTTATTTGTTAGGATATTTGCTCGTTAATAAATCTAAAAATATTAAATCTGGAATTTTAGATTTGGGTTTGATAAGACACGTTCCTAAATCTCGAACTTATGCTTTCGTGAAAGGTTTGAAAGATGCAGGATTCGATATTCCTTGCAAAGAAGACGTTATGCCGGATGAAACTCAATTAAATAAAAAACCTGAAACCGCAAAACTTATTAATCAAATTAAAGGAAAACTTAAACAATGAAAATACAAAATACTGAAAATAATATTTTCAAGCTTAAATTTTCCATAAATCAAGGAGGAAAACTTAAACAATGACATTGAAAATTATGAAATCTGTTGAAGAAGCTAAAGATGAATACGCTGAAACACCTTTGGTTCCGGAAGTAGAAATTAAAGTTGAACCAGTAAAACAAGATACTGTTTCTTCTTGGAATCCTAAAACTCAACTTGGAAAAGATGTAAAAAGTGGGCGAATTAAATCTATCGATGAAGTTCTTACTAATCATAAAAAAATTCTTGAATCAGAAATTGTAGATAGTTTAATTTCTGTTGAAAAAGATTTATTATTAGTTGGACAATCCAAAGGTAAATTTGGTGGTGGAAAAAGAAGAGCATGGAGACAAACTCAGAAAAAAACTATGGAAGGAAATGTTTTAACTTTTTCATCTATGGCTATTATTGGAGATAGAAATGGACACGTTGGTGTTGGATTAGGAAAATCAAAAGAAACTTTGCCTTCGAGAGAAAAAGCAATTCGTCGTGCGAAACTACAAATTATTAGTGTAAAAAGAGGATGTGGGCATTTTGACTGCTCTTGCAAAGAACCCCACAGCATCCCTCATACAGTTGAAGGAAGATGTGGGAGCGTAAGAATTCGACTTATTCCTGCACCTCAAGGAACTGGACTTGTAATTGGAGATGAATGTAAAAAGATTTTGAGATTGGCTGGAATAAGAGATATTTATTCTTACACTCAAGGACAAGGAAGAACAACTATCAACTCTGCTGGCGCTTGTATGGCTGCTTTGAAACAATCGGGGAAGTTATTATGATTATCGTAATTCGTATTGCTGGAATGGTTGAAATCCCTGATAAAATCCAAGCGACACTTGACCATATGAGATTGAGACGTAAATACGCGGCAATTCTTGTTGAAGAAAACGCAGAGAATTTAAAATTACTTCAAAAAGTTAGAAGTTATGTTGCGTATGGAACAATTGATAAAGAAAGATTATTGAAACTTATAACTCTTCGAGCTCAACCTGTAGATTCAAAGAAAAAAATTGATGTGTCTGAAGTTATTTCTAATCTTGGGAAAAAGTCTTATGCAGATTTAGGATTGAAACCATTTTTCAGATTACACCCACCTCGTGGCGGAATTGAAAGTAAAAAACATTTTGGAGTTGGTAAGGGAGTTCTTGCTGACAACAAAGAACATATAAATAAATTATTGGAGAGAATGTTATGAACAAATCAAAAGTAGCTTGGGAATGTAATTGTGGTGCTATTGCTTATGGAAAATTGCCTCCTGCTGAATGTCTTAAGTGTGATTCTGCCGATAGTTTTATTGAAGCTGATGAAGACCAACTTGATGAATTGACTGGTGAAAATTTAATGAATGAAATTCGCAGTAAAAGCTGGGGAGACGACGACTAATGCCGATGAAAATGAAAAAACGTAGAAGGTCTAGAAGATTTAGAGGAAGTCATACGCACGGAAGAGGATTCAAAAAGAAAGCTAGAGGAAGCGGACATCGTGGCGGAGTAGGTATGGCTGGAACAGGAAAAAGAGGAGACCAGAAAAAAACAATGATTTTGAAGAATACTCTTCCAGATTATTTTGGTAAGCGTGCTAGAAAATTAAGATTTGGAAAACCAAAACCTGAAACATTTAATTTGACAAATATTTCGATGAGCTCTTTAGTTTCAAAAAAAGTTGCAAAAGAATCTGCTGGAAAATATGACATTTCAATTCTTAAACATAAAGTAGTTGGAGAGCTGACTAAAAATGTTAAATTAATTATTCATGCACATTCTGCATCTGAAAGTGCAATCGCTTCTGTGAAAAAACAGGGCGGAGAAATTATTGTTAAAGAAGATAAATAATTTTGTATTTTCAAAGATATTTGATATTTTGACTTTTTGTTTCTGACTGAATTTTATTGTGAGTAAGTTTTATTTTAAACAATAATTCTTCTAACAAGAAGCCCGAATACAAAACTAATTACTGCAATGCTTACGGAAATTGTGAACATTTCTAAGAATTTCTTTTTGAAACTTTTTTTGTGAATTGAAGCGGAATATTTTGTGTAAATTGCGATAATACTCACTGCTAAAATCCCCATTACTGCTGTTGCCGAATATTTGTTTGTTAAAAATAAATAAGGGGATACGAGAATTAATACAGTTAATAAATAAGTAATTCCAGTGTATGTTGCTAAAACGACTGGTTTTTTATGATTCTCTTCTTTTGCCGATAGATATTCTGAAGAAGCCATTGAAAGAGCAGCTGCGAAACCCGTGATTAATCCAACTGTTGCAATTAATCTTGAACTGTTTATAGCAAAAGTTAAACCAACTAATGCACCCGACAATTCAACTAATGCATCGTTTAATCCTAAAACTATTGCTCCGCCGTAAGATTTTTGTTTTAGAGATATTTTGTTTTTTTTAATAGCCATTTTAAATTCGTTCTTTAAAAGTAGATATTGGTTAATATTTAAAAACCTTGTTTTGATAATAGAAATATGGTTTTGAAACAGATTATTCAACATTTACCTGAAGTTATAAAACCTGCTGAAAAGAAATTAGGATTTAATCAGAAGTTGAAATGGACTTTGATAGTCCTCGGTGTTTATTTTATTATGTATAATATTAAACTTTATGGTTTAAGTAAAAACTCTCTTGAAAGATTTGATTTCTTGTCTACGATTCTTGGAACAGATTTTGGAGCAATAATTAGTTTAGGAATTGGGCCTATCGTTACATCTTCGATTATTATTCAATTACTTGTTGGTTCTGGAATACTGAGTCTCGATACAAAATCTCCAGAAGGGAAAAAAATGTTTCAAGGTATTCAAAAATTGGGGACTCTTTTTTTCATACTTTTTGAAGCGTGTATTTTTGTATTGATGAAAGGACTTGAAGCATCTCCAGGATACGAATCTATCGTAATCTTTCAACTGATTCTTGGAGGTCTTGCAATTATGTTTATGGACGAAGTCGTCGCAAAATGGGGTTTCGGTTCAGGAGTTTCTTTGTTTATAGTTGCGGGAGTTTCTTTGCAATTATTTATTGGACTTTTCCAATTTATCGGAACTGATGGTTCTAATTGTTTGATGAACTTTGATAGCACTCCTTGTTCTGGAAAAATTTTGGTAATTATTCAGTCAATTATTAAAGGAGATCCGACGAGTGCTTTGCTTGCGCTTTTAGTTATAGCTGTGACTGTTGCAGTTTTTTTGGCTGTTGTTTGGGCTCAAAATCTTAAAGTTGAAATTCCTCTTAGCTACGATCGTTTGCGAGGATACGGAGTAAAATGGCCTTTGCAATTCTTTTATGCTTCGACGTTACCGGTAATTTTAGTTGCGGCACTCATTGCTAACGTGCAGTTGTTTGGAAGTTTATTGGAAACTTGGTTGGGACATCCTACAATTCTTGGAGGTTTCCAAAGTGGACAACCGGTATCTGGACTTGCTTATTGGATTGGCGCGCCTAATTTATTGCAAGCAATTGTAACTAAAAGTTTGTTAGGTTCACAGATTTTACAAGCAATTTATCATTTCTTATTTTATGTAATCTTCTCTGTTGTATTCTCTATATTTTGGGTAAAGACGACTGGAATTGATGCTGCTGGACAAGCGAAAAATATTTCGTCGTCGGGATTGCAAATTGCAGGGTTTAGAAAAGACCCACGCATTTTAGAAAGTATCTTAAACCGATATATCTTCCCATTGACAGTGATGGGTGGTTTGGCTATCGGAGCATTATCTGCTTTTGCCGATGTACTTGGAACAATTAGTTCTGGAACGTCGATATTGCTGGCAGTAATGATTTTGTATCAGCTTTACCAGAGTGTTGCACAACAACACGCATTAGATATGAGTCCAGGATTAAGAAAAATGATGGGCTCGTAAAAAGGATAAAAATGAAAGGAATACTAACAATAATGTTTATGGTGATGGCTCTAGGTTTAGTCGTCGCAATGTTCTGGGAAAAAACTCCTATTGTAAAAGAAAGTGTTCATTCGGCACTTAATCCGTCTCTTGGAAAATTACTTGATTGGAATGTTACTTTTGGATTAATTATAATTACTGGTTTTTTGAATTTCTTGACGACTTTACTTCACAAGCATACTACTGACCAAGATTTATTGAAACAAATAAAAGAAGAACAAAAACTTGTGCAAGAAGAATTGAAATTGTATAAATCTAATCCTCAAAAGTCTATGGAACTTTCTAAAAAATCTGCTGAATTAGCGATGAAAACTATGCCAATTACTATGCGTCCAGTTATTTATACAACTGTTCCGTTTATTTTATTAGTTAGATGGTTTGGAGATTACTTTCAAAATAATCCCGTGAAAATATTTGGATTTATGTCTGGAATTTGGGCATATATTTTATTATTTGTTGTTTGGTCTATAATATTTAGAAAAATTATGAAAGTGCATTAGCATAGATTTTTAAATCGTATTTGATGCGACAAGATATGAATCAACAAGTTATGCAAATTTTGACGCAAATGAATCAGCAATATGAAAATTTGCAAGAACAGATTAAAGTTATTGAACAGCAATTGTTAGAATTGCAATACTTTCGTGAGGAATTAAATATACTTTCATCTAAAGAAAATAGTTCTATTCTTGCACCATTAGGAAAATCTGTTTTTGCACCTGTTGTGTTTTCTTCTTCTGAAAAAGTTTTTGTTGAAGTTGGTGCAGGTTATTTTGTAAAGAAAAATCTACACGATGCAAAATTAGTTGTAGAAGAACAGACTAAAAAATTTCATGAATTTAAAGCACAATTATCTGCCGAAGTGTCAAGTTTAACCGTTCAACTTGAACAAATGTTTAGCACGATGCAGAATACTCAATAGAATTTTTTGCTTCTTTTAAAAATTCTTGATATTTTAAAACGCCGAGTTCTGAAATAATTTTAGAAATATATTTTGGATGAATTATTTCAAATGCAGGATTTTTTATCATTAAATTTTTCGGGGCATTTTTCCAAACTTCTTGCTTGCTTCGCTGTTCTATTGAAATTGAATTTTTGGAAAACTTCCAAGAATCAGTGACAATATAAATCGGTTTTTTATGCTCGAATGCTAATTCTGCGATGGCTCCACTTCCGATTTTATTGAATACTCCTTTTTTAGTTATTGCATCTGCTCCAAGAATTATAAAATCGCATTCTTTTATGGCAGAATGCATTGCAGAATCAACTTGCATTGTGACATTTATTCCGTGTTTTAATAAATTTTTTGCAGTTATGTGTCCTTGCATTAAAGGACGAGTTTCTAAAGTTATTATCGAAAAGATTTTTCCAGATTTATGTGCTGAAATTAATGCTTGCTCCAAAGTTTTTGAATGACAATGAGTCATTATTTTTGAGTTTTGTAGAATTATTTTTGTCAAATAATGATTTATGAATTGTTGAGCATTATCAAAGTGATTTAATGCGTTTTCAACTGAAGACTTCGCTGCAAAATTTAGGGCATTTTGCAAAGCAGGTTCTGTTTCTCGAAGACTAATCAATTTATTTATTGAAGCTTTTGTAGGTTTAAGAGAATACGCTTTGAGCCCTGCTTTTGCAACATTTGTGGCTCCTTGTATTTTTACAGATTTAATCTCTTTACAAATTTTAGAAAAAATATCCATATTATCTAAAGAATGAACATATATAAAAAGGTGATTGATGAAATTACTCGGTGATGAAATATGTTTGAAATGTTAATTAATCCTGTAAAAGCTGAAAGAAAACCTTGGGAAATGTTTTTTGTAGGGGTTTTTTATTCAAGTATTTCTATTCTTCTTGTTGAATGGATTTTCAAAAATGATGCGATTCTCGTGCAATCTGCTGGAGTTCTCGTTGTTGCGTTTACAGTTATGTTTTCAATTCCTTTTATGTTCTATATGTTTAAACTTGAAGAGGGAAAATCTGCACAAGAAGATAAAGGAGTTTTTCAATTATTGAAAGACCATCGACTTGCTGTTTGGGCTTTCTTGTGGCTTTTTGCAGGTTTCGTTATTGGATTTTCTTTCTGGTATATTATTTTGCCTACGACAGATGCAGCGAGTCAACAAATCGAAACTTTTTGTGCAATAAATAATCCTGGAAATAAAGAATGTGTAAATAATATTCTTGCTAAAGATTCTGTTACGACTGTTTTTGCAACTAATAAAGAAAGAATGTTTTTAATTTTTGCAAATAATATTTATGTTTTAATTTTTACATTAGTTTTCTCTTTGTTGTTTGGTGCAGGTGTCGTGTTTATTCTTGCGTGGAATGCGAGCGTTATTGCTGCAGCGATTGCAATCTTTACTCGCTCTGATTTGAATTTATTGCCTGTTGCAATATTGCGTTATTTTGTGCATGGAATTCCTGAAATTGGTTCTTATTTTGTTGCAGCATTAGCTGGGGGAATAATTTCTTTTGCAGTTATAAAAAGAGATATTGGAACTGAAAGATTTTGGAGAGTTTTACAAGATGCACTTAATTTGATAATTTTAGCGGCGATATTCTTATTTTTATCGGCACTTGTTGAAGTATTCGTTACACCTTTATTTTTCAAATAATCTGAAAAAATAGAAATTTAGGATAAATTAACAATGTTTAAATAAGATATTTTTCCAATAGATATATGGATTCTTCAGATAATCTTATTCGTGAGAGGCGAGAAAAAGTATTAAATTTTGTGAAAGCTAAAGCTTCTTGGATAGTTTATATTTTTCTTGCTTTAATTGTTTGGTTAGCTGTATGGATTCGCACTCGCAATTTACCTGGATTAAGAGATGTTACAACTGGCGGTTGGACTCTTGGACCAGATTTAGACCCATTTTTATTTTTGCGTTATGCGAAATATATTGTTGAACACGGAAGTTTATTTGCTATAGACACTATGCGTTATGTTCCAGCAAATATTGATACAAATAGTGGTTTTCCATTACATTATTATTTTATGGCTTGGTTTCATAAAGTTGCAGTTTTTTTTGGTAGCGTTTCTGTAGAACAGTCTAGTGCAATTTATCCAGTATTTTTGTTTGCTTTAACTGCAATAGCTTTCTTTTTTCTTGCGAAAAAAATTCTAATATGTAAACTTAAAGAATCTTATGCTTCTATTGGAGCGTTAACATCTACTATTTTTTTGAGTACATTTTCAGTATTTATTCCAAGAACTATTGCAGGAATCCCTGAAAAAGAATCTGCGGCTTTTTTGTTTATGTTTTTAGCGATTTATTTTTTTATATGTTCTTGGAACAATGATAATTTTAGAAAAAGAATAATTTATGGAATCATGGCTGGATTTTCAACAGCAATTATGGCTTTGATATGGGGAGCTTATGCTTATCTTTTCTTTATTATTGTTCCAGCAGTATTTTTGAGTTTCTTAATGGGAAATACTATGATAAAACATGTTTGGAGTTATGGTGTTTGGTTCATTTCTGCAGCCACTATCATGATTTCTTCCTCTCCAAAGTATCCTATATTAACCACATTTACTTCGTTAGATAGAGGTATTGCCCTTATGGTTTTAGGTGCGATGGTATTTTATCATGGGATATACTATCAAAAAATTCAAAATAAAATTTCAAAGAGTTATAGTCTACCTCCGAGAATTTTATCTAGTATTATGTGCATAGCTGGATTAATTATTATCGGAACGCTTATTCTTGGTCCAAAATTTATGTTTGAAAGATTTAATGGAGTGTATAGTGGTTTTGTAAGGCCTGCTACTTCAAGACTTATTCAAACTGTTGCTGAAAATAGGCAACCATATCTGACTGAATGGATTTCAAATTTTGGACCAAATATTAGGGGAATTTTTGTCACATTCTGGATGTTTCTTTTTGGAGCATTATTATTTTTTTGGCAAACTTGTCAAAAACTTGAAAAAAAAGATAAATTGATGGTTATAGGGGCCTATATATTTATGATTTTTATGATTATATTTACACGTTATTCTGGTTCTTCATTATTAAATGGAGAAAACAATATTAGTTTGATCCTTTATGCAGGTGGAATTCTCTTATTCATTGGAACATTTGCAAAGGTATATTTCCGCGCAAAAGAATCAGACACTATGAACTCGTTCAATATAGAATTTTTATTATTATTTATCTTTCTTTTTATTTCGCTCATTTCTGCTAGAGGATTCATAAGATTAGTTATGATTGTTGTGCCCCCTGCTTCTATTTTTATAGGTTATCTTTTCGGAATTTCTACCCATAATATCCTCTCTAAAACTAAAACTATAAACTTGCAATTACTAATTAGTTTTATTTTGATTATATTGATATTATTTTCAGTATTTAATTTAGCTAAAGATAGTACCTCTCTTGCTAAAAGCTATGTTCCTTCAGTTTATACTCAACAATGGCAAAAAGCTATGAGTTGGGTGAGGGAAAATACTCCTCAAAATTCTGTCTTTGGACATTGGTGGGATTATGGTTATTGGATTCAATCTATTGGAGACAGAGCGACTGTTCTTGACGGAGGAAATGATATCTCTTATTGGAATCATTTAATGGGAAGATATGCTTTAACCGAGTCAGATTTTAGCAAAACTCTTGAATTTCTTTATGCGCATAATACTACTCATTTTCTTATTGATTCTACAGATATTGGAAAATATGGAGCATTTTCGAGCATTGGTTCAGATGAAACACTTGACAGAAGAAGTTGGATTCCTTCTTTTGTAAAAGACTCTTCACAGAAACAACAACGCAAAAATAGTACTTTGGAAGTATATATTTCTGGAGCTTTACTTGATGAAGATATAATTTATAATCAAAATGGGACAGAAATATTTTTACCAAGTGGCAAAGCAGTTATTGGAGCAATACTTATAGAATCACAAAAAGATGGAACTATCCTTGAACTTAACGGATATTTTGTAAATGGAGATAAAACTTATATTCTTCCTTTGAAACATTATTATAATTCTGTTGGTCAGAAGAAAGAATTTAATCAAGGAATAAATGCCGGAGTATTTGTTTATCCTAGAATCGAAATACAATCAAATGGTCAAGCAAATATTGATAGAGAAGGAGTTTTGTTATATCTTAGTCCTCGAACAATTAATACTAACTTAGTGAACTATTATCTTTTGAATAAAAAAAATTCCAATTTCATTCTTGAACATGTTGAAAGTGATATGATAATTGAAGCTTTAAGAATGCAAAATATGGAAATTGGAGAATTTACATATCTTAATGAATTTAGAGGACCAATTAAAATATGGGCACTAAATTATCCGAAAAATATTCTTCTTGAAGAGAAATATCTTGAAATGACCTATCCCGATTCAATCAGATTAGCATGATTAATCTTCAAAATAAATTAGTGAAATATAGCATAATATTTTTATTTCTGGTTGGATTGTTTAATATTCTTAACTTTCTTTATCATATTATTATGGCTCGTATGCTTTCTATCGAGGATTTCGGACTATTAAAAAGAGTTTTTGCTTTTCTTTACATCGGTGCAATATTTATGGAAGCTATACAAATAGTAGTAGTAAAGTATGCTTCTACACCGAGAGAAGATAAAGGTAAATTAAAAAATATATTTTTAAGAGTAACTAAAGGACTTATCAAACCGACGTTAGTAGTAATGATTATTTTTCTATTTTTGTCAATCTTTATATCTCCTATTTTGAAAATACCTTATGCCCTTCTCCTTACTACTAGTCTATTTATTATTTGTTCTATGTTTATTCCAATTAGCAGAGGAATTCTCCAAGGACAACAAAGATTTTGGGCTTTAGGATTTTCTATGATTTCGGAAGCAGGATTTAAAATAATATTTGCATTCTTATTAGTTTATTTCGGATTTGGAGTATTTGGTGCAATTTGGGGTGTGATAATCAGCATCATTCTATCTCTATTATTATCTTTGATATATTTAAAAAATATACTTAAGAGCAAATCTTCGTTTATAGAATTGAAAGATATACGAGCTTATAGTAAACCTGTTTTTATGGTTACTCTCGTTTTAATTTTATTTTTGAATATTGATATTCTTCTTGCAGGATATTTTTTTGATCAGATGACAGCAGGAATTTATGCTATTGCTTCAACTATTTCGTTGATAATATTTATCGGAATACAGCCTATAAATAAAGTATTATTTCCGCTTACAGTTCATGCTTCAACACGTGAAAGTCCACCGACTCATAATTTTAAGAGGGCGATTATTCTAATACTTCTGTTATGTACTTTAGCTTTAATTACAATAAGTTTGTTTACGGAAGAAATAATTTATTTGATATCTAAAAAGGTTGTAACTGAAGCAGTTTTACCAACAATAATTTTGGCAATTGGCACTACTTTCCTCTCTTTATCTAGCGCTATTCTTTATTATAAATTATCACAAGGTAAAAAAAGCCATTATCAATATATTTTAATTTTTCTTATAATTGAAATTATTCTACTCTGTACTTTTTCACAAACTTTAGTTACATATGCTTTTGCTTTTCTTGTATCTAATATTTTACTTTTTATTGGATCATTAATGGTGCTAAGAAAATGAAAAAAATAGGTATAGTTATTCCAGCACATAATGAAGAAAAAAGAATTGGTAGAATGCTTCAAGAATATGCGAATTATTATCATAAAAAACAGAAAAATAATAATGAAGAATATTCCCTGCTTGTGGTTATTAACAATACAAAAGACTTTACTGAAAAAATTGTAAAAAAATATACTAAAAAATTTAAGAATATTGCATATCTTAATCTTGAACTTGGAGGAAAGGGCTATGCAGTAATTCAAGGCTTCAAATATTTTATCGAAAAAAAATATGATTTTGTCGGATTTGTTGATGCTGATTTGTCTACTAGTCCCAAGGACTTTCAAGAGCTTATTTTGAATATTGGAAATAATTCCGGAATAATATGTAACAGATGGTCTTCAAAATCTGTAATCTCAAAAAAACAATCTCTAATTAGATTATTGGCGAGTAGAATTTTTAATACGATAGTTAAATTACTTTTTTTTATGAGCTATGAAGACACTCAATGTGGCTCAAAATTGTTTAAAATAAGAGACATTGAAAAAATTGTTCCTAAAGTCTTTATCACTCAATGGGCATTTGATGTAAATTTATTATATTTGTGTAAACTTCAAAATCTTAAAATTATTGAATTTCCAACTGTATGGCATGATCAAGATATGTCTAAATTAGATATAATTAGGGCTTCGTTAAAAATGTTATTGGGAATTATACGCTTAAGACTCATTCATTCCCCTTTTTCATTTATTAATAGAGCATATGACTCATTACCCGAGATAATTAAAATAAATCACAAATTGACAATAAAATGAAAGAATTAGAAATACTGATTATTCATCTTAATGGGACAGAGGTTATAATTAACTGTTTGAAGTCCATTTTTGCAGATGATGCTTCTGCTAAGGTAACGATATTATTTAATGCAACTACTGATAAATCTATAGAAGTTGTAGGAAAAAAATTTCCACAAGTAAAATTTTATATTACTCATGAACGATTAGGTTTTGCTCAAGCTTCAAACTTTTTAGCGATGCAATCTAAAGCTAAGCAAATAATATTTTTAAATAATGATTTAATTGTAAGTAAAAATTGGGCAAATGAAATGATTAAAACATTAAAAGCTCATTCAAAATGTATAGGAGTACAATCAAAAGTAAAATCTTTCTATAATCGAAATTATTTTGAAAATGCTGGTGCAGCTGGAGGTTTTATTGATAAATATGGATATCCATTTTGCAGAGGGAGAATTTTTGATAATGTTGAAAAAGATAAGGGGCAATATGACGATGAAACTAGGATTTTTTGGGGTTGTGGTGTCTCTTTTCTTGTAAACCGTGATGAATTTATTAAACGAGGTATGTTTGATGAAAAATTTTTTATGTATGCTGAAGAACTAGATTTTTGTTGGAGAACAAATAATCAAGGAATGGAGATTTGGTACTCTCCAAAATCGGTAGTCTATCATATGGGAAGTTTTAGTGTTAATTATGAAAAAATTAATTTTAAAAAAGAGTATTATATTACTCGAAATCACATATTAGCTTTTTTAAAAAATTATTCTATGTTTAATATCTTAAAATTGCTTCCAACTAGATTGATGCTTGAATTAATTTCGGCATTAAGATTTCCTTTAAAAAGAGGAATTCCTTTTGTCTTAAGTTTACCAAATATAATTTATTATTTTATTCAACGAAAGAATATAATAAAGAGCAAGTTATTTTCAGAAAAATCTAATTTGAATAATTTAATCTATCCTCAAAGCATTGCAATGGAGTATTTTATTAAGCATAAAAAGACATTTAAAGACTTAGAATTTGGCGAATAGATGAGCCAATCAGTTCTTAGCATAATTATACCAACATATAACGAATCAAAAGATATTAAATTATGTTTGGAGTCTATTGCTTGCCAAAAAATTAAAAAAAATAAAATAGAGGTTATTGTAGTCGATAATTATTCTACTGATGACACTGTTTCTATTGTAAAGAGTTTTTCTAAAAAAATTAATATTCGAGTCATATTTAATAAAGTTAAAGATGCTGAAGTAAGCAAAATGAAAGGATTCTTGAAGGCTAAAGGAGATTTCTTTATGTATTTAGATGCTGATATGGTCTTAAGTGATGAAAATTTTGTTAGAAAAATGACTTTTCCTTTAGAAGAGGATGATTCTATTGTGGGAGTTTTTATAAGATTTCTTGTTAATCCGACACATCACCCATTAACTAGAACTTTATCGTATGATGAATGGCAGAGAGATCCAATTTTTAAATATTTTACTACATCGATTAAAGAAATAATCGTTGAAAAAAGAAAAAATTACTTTTTTTGCGCTTTAACTCGCGAAAAAATACCTCCGCAAGGGCTTATGATTTATAGAAGAAATCTCATTATTGATTATGTATCTAATGAAACTCAGTTAATAGACAATGAAATTCCAGCCGTATTATTTAATATGGGATATACTAATTTTGCATATGTTCCAGAAACTGGAGTTTATCATCACTTATTGAGAAGCCTTGCTGAACTTTATAAAAAACGTATAAGGAACTTGCAAAGAACATATTTTCCAAATAAGAAAAAAAGATTGTTTAAATGGATAAATTGGAATAAAGACTTGCCAAAAATAGGAATTTGGCTGATTTATACAAATTCTATAATTTTACCTATTTTTGTAGCAATGTATCATTTTTTAAAATACCGAGATTTATGTTTTTTTAATGAACCAGTAATTAATTTGGTGTCTACATATTCGATTATATTTGGTGTTTTGAATAATGCAAAAAATAAAAAATAATTTGAAATTGTATGGACGTGAAAGAATTTGTGCGTCAATGATAGATACTAAAATTAAAGGTAAGACATTGAATATCGGGGCAGGTGAGATGCAGTGGATTGAAAATAATCTTTTTTTAAATAATAACGAATTTATTTCTTCGGATTTGGATAAAAAAAACCTTGGAAAAGAGAATAAATCCTTGAATAAACTTCAATGTGATGCTACAAAACTTCCATTTAAAAATGAGTCCTTGACGCAAGTGATTATGCTTGATGTACTTGAACATATAAAAAATGATAAAGGAGCTGTCGATGAAATTTATAGAGTTCTAAAAAGGAAGGGACATCTAATTATTTGTGTACCAAATGATACTCTTCTTAGCTATCTTAACCCTGTAAGGTATGTTCAACATGAAAGGCATTATTCAATAAACTCTATTACTAAAATTTTAACAAATAAAGGATTTATTTTGAAAAAAATATTTGCAGGTGGCTCGATTATTGAATTAATTGCATTATATATTCATTTTTTCGCAAAATATTTATTAAGAAAAAAAGTAAATGTTTTAGCTAAATATATTGATACGCTAGAATATCTTCGACATAATTCGAAAGGTAACGAAATTGCAATTTTAGCTATTAAATCTTGAGATTATTTTCGCTTATAAATAACTACTGCTGGATTTTTTTGAGCCTCATCAAAAAAGAAAACTTTAGATAAAATTAGTTGTCCATCCTCAGCTAACTTTCTTACATAATTACCTACTTTTTCATTTGGAGAATGAACTGCTGTAAGGATAACATAATCTGCTTCAAGAGTAAAATTGCTAAAGTTCAGATCTTGCGGCAATATTTGGACTTTGCGTTCTGAATAATATATTGCATATGGTTCTGCCCAATCACCTGCAATTAGTGTATTTTCTGGAGTATTGTGATATACCCAATTAAATGCGTCTTTCATTGGTCTATAGGACTCTTTTTTATCTAAAATTAAAGTATTTGCAAAAAGAATTTGGCTATAAATTGACCATATTAAAATAAAAATGCAAACTCCAAAAGCTATCTTCTTATTATAAGGTAATAAAATTTTAAAAATACTGTGAAGTCCAATTGCTGAAAATATAAATAAGGCACTAGAAATCCCTAATAGATATCTATCTTCTGAAGCTTTTAAGAAAAATATATAAAATGAAAGAGAGATAATTACTAATAATAGATTAAATACATGCATTTTTGACTCTTTAAATTTTCCTATGAGTCCATAGCTCATTATAGTTTTTAGAAGGATAATCAATCCCCCAATATAAAATAAAATTAACATAGGAAAACGTAAAATGTGATTTATGAATGATAAAGTGTACCAAGCAAAGTTTGTTTTCTCGCTTGCACTAGAAGTATATTCTTCGGCAGCTGGTAAAATAGAACCATAACTGATTAAATTAAAAATTATGAAAAAGATTATAGGTGTTGCTCCTAATATTCCCCCCAACCAAAATTTCTTTTTTTTAATTAATTGAGTTTTATGTATGAATATAAGAAATATTATATATATTAAAGCAAATAATGCGTAAGAGTACCTAAATAAAACTGATAAGGCTAAACAAAAAACGGATAAACTCCAGAATTTGATATTAAATAATTCATAAGATTTTATAAAGAAATATATGCTTGCTAATGCCAGAAACATTGAAGGAATATCTGTAAGAGCTCTTGCTGAATAAAATAAATAAATCCAGGATATTGAAGCAAATATGGCTGAAAATATTCCTATAGTGCTCCCATACATTTCTTTAGCAATTAGATAAATTAAGTATATTGAAATTATTGAAGGAATAATATTAGTAATAAAAATAATCGCATAATCTGAAGACCCTATTCTAATTAACCAACTCCAAATAAGTGGCAATAAAGGGGGACGAATAATTGATTCGTGAATTAAAAATGGAACATCATCCCATTTATGATAAATCATATTTTTTGCTAAACTACCATAGGCTAATGAATCCCACCAGTGAGCTTGATTTTTTACTAAATTAAGGAAGTATATTCTAATTGTTGCACCAATTAAAATTAAAAATATTAAATAATAGTTTTGTTTTTCGTTTATTGTTTTTTCAACCATGATTTTTTTTAACCGTTATTAGAAGATTATTAAGATCTTTTATTATTAAAGGCCATTTAAATGCTTTGACTGAAGAGACTGCTGCTTTTTTAATAGCTATTCTTTTAGATGAATTGAGCTCTAAAACTAAATTTATTTTTTTAGCAAGGTCTTTCGAATCATTTTCTTTAAAAGTAAAACCATTATCGCCATTATGAATTATAGAATTTATGGATATAATATCGCTCCCAATTACTATCTTTGCTCTAGCCATTGCTTCAATTAATGACTGTGGCATTCCTTCGCTTTTTGAGGGAAGTACGAATATTTCTGATTTATCAAGAAGTTTTAACTGCTGTTGTAAGTCATATTCTTTATTTATTATAGAAACTCTTCTTTGAAGTTTATTTTTTATAACTAAATTAGCTAATTTTATTAAATAATCTTTTTCTGCTGGGCCGTATATTAAAAGATTTACTTCGCTATTAACTAATTTCATTGAATCAATTAAAACTTCTAAATTTTTTATTGGGGCAATTCTACCTGTGTAAATAACTAGTCTAGATTTATTATATTCAATTTTTCTTTTAAAGAATTCTATGTCTATTCCGTTAGGTGAATAAACTAATTTATCTTTGGAAATCCCTAAATTTAATAAATATTTTACTTCCCAGGGAGCAATAATTAAAACTTTATCGAACTTAGCAATTGTTTTTCTACCAATTAATAAATCATACAACCATACGATTAAATTTTGCGATAAATTCCTCGTTTTTTCTCTTTTGAAAGGAGCATGAGTAACTATCAGACAAGGAACTTTTATTTTAGAGGCTATTTTTAGTGCTTTAAGCGTGTGTAAATGACGATATGCATGGGCTATGATAATATCTGGCATAAATGAAATGGCTTCTTTCTCAAAACTCCAATTAAGAAAACTTTCTCCCCCTAATTTTTTAGCATTAAATCTAGTTATTTGTATATCTCCTATTTTTTCAAATTGTTGACAAATTTGAGAATTGCCTTTAACTAAATTTGAAGAAAATATTCTCACTATATTTCCTTCTTTAGCAAGCATTTGAGACTCTCTAATAACTCGCTTACTTACTCCGCATGAACCAGCAGTATAGTTTGTAAGCTCTAAAATACGCATATATTTTTAATAAAACTCTGTATTTAAAACTAGTTAACCATAGGTTTAAAATGTGTCGCATCGCTTGTTTTTATAGTTGTTATTTGAGCAAAATTAACCATGGATCGAACAGATTTACTTTTAGAGCAGCAGCCTTTTAATTTAGAAAAGAAAGAAAAGGATAAGTATTTTGTTCCTGCAATTACAGAAGCAATCAATTTTCATTATAATCATTCCATTGAGTTTAGAAAGATTTGTGATTCTAAAGGCTGGAATAATACATTTAATTCTGATATTGAAAAATTACCATTTATTTCAGTTAATTTATTCAAAAAAATGAAACTTATTTCTGTTAAAGATGAAGATATAGTTACTGTTGTTAAATCTAGCGCTACTACTGGAAATAATCCAAGTATGATTTATCTTGATGAATTAACTAGAAAAAGGCAAGTAAAATGCCTTAATTCTATAGTCTCCTCTTTTATTGGCAACCAAAGAATCAATCTTATTGTTTTTGATACTGAAAATACAATAAAGTCTAATGAACATTCATTGTCATCAAGAGGTTCTGCTATTAGGGGCATGTTGCCTTTTGCTAAATCAGTTACTTTTATTCTAGATGATGATTTGCATCTTAAAACGCGAGCTCTAGAGGAAATTTTAATTAAATTAAAGGGTCAACCAGTTTGCTTTTTTGGTTTTACTTGGTTACTCTACAAAATAGTAAAGGATATCTCACCAATAAACTTTCCAGAAAGTGTTATTCTTCATATTGGAGGATGGAAAAAACTTAGTGATATCAGTGTCTCAAAAGATGTTTTCAATAAAACAGTTAGTTCAAGCCTTGCGTCTGTAAAAATTTATGATATTTATGGCATGACTGAACAATTAGGTACTGTTTACATTGATTGTGAACAAGGTTACAAACATGTTCCAAATTATTCTGATGTAATTATGAGAGATGTTGGTACATTAGAGAGTACTTCTGAAGGATTTATACAGTTAATCAGCCCTGTTCCTCATAGCTACCCAGGAATTTCTCTCCTTACAGATGATATCGGTAAAATCATTGGTGAAGATGACTGCTTATGCGGAAGAAAAGGAAAGTATTTTATTTTCAAAGAGCGAGCAAAAAATGCTGAACTAAAGGGTTGTGGAGATACTTTAAAATGAATCAAATAATTCAGGATTTAAAAAATAAAAGAGAATATATTCATGCACTGAAAATTGATGATATTCTTGACTATTTGGATGCAGTTGGTAAATCTATAGAAGAAAAAGAAGTCAAAAACTTTATGTCAAAAGATAATCTAAAAATGATGTTAGATCTCGCTTTACGGGGAAGTTATAAGATACTTGATGATTTTATAGAACTAAAAGATGGTCGTTTATATCATGTTCAACCTAGAGGTTTAGCTGTTCATTGGGTTGCGGGAAATGTTAAAACTCTTGGATTATATTCCTTAATTCAAGCTATGATTACAAAAAATGTATCTTTGGTAAGAGCTCCATATTCATACTATCAAGAACTTAAGAAGCTGGCTGAAGTATTTGAACGAGTAGATACCTCTGCAATTAAAGGCAAAGAATTTGCTCAGACATTTGCAATTGTCTCTATTGATAGTAAAGACAAGCAAAGAAATGAAGAGATATCGAAAGCTGCTGATATAAGAATAGCTTGGGGTGGGAAGGAAGCTATTGAGGCTATTATGCATTATAAAAAAGATGTTTTTTGTGAAGATATTGTGTATGGCCCAAAATATTCTTATGCTATTGTAGATAAAAAGAATGCAACTATTGAGTCGGCAAGAAAAATTGCTTTTGATATTTCTACCTTTGACCAAACTGCTTGTTCATCTCCCCACACTATTTTTGTTGATGGAAATGCTTTAGAATTCGCTCAAATTCTTTCAAAGGAATTAGACAAAGTTAATCGTCTGATGATTCCTAAAGGATTTACTGATCCTGGAAAGAAACTAGAGATTTTAACGCTTAGAGAGGAGTATACTATTACTGGGACAGTCTTCGCTTCTAAAAATACTGATTGGACTGTTATTTATTCTGATGAAAAAGGTCTTGCAGACCCTTGCTTTTCAAGAGTTATATTTGTCAGATCACTTGATAATTTGAAACATTTAAATAGCAGACATCAGCAAACTGTTGGAATTGCTATGGAGAATAATATTAAAAGAACACAGTTTATTGATGATATGACTTTATTTGGTGTTGATAGGTGTCCTAAACTTGGATCTATGACTCTTTTTGATTCTCCTTGGGACGGTATGTTTGCTATAGATAGAATGGTTCGATGGGTAGTAACATGGAAATAAAGGGAAAGAACGTTTCTATTGGACAGAATGTCATTATTTATCCTGGTACTATTATTGAAGATAATGTTATTATTCAAGATGGTGCCATTATTGGCAAGCAACCTAAAATGATTGCAAGTTCAACATTAACATTGCATGAAAGAGGACCTGCTA
This sequence comes from Candidatus Pacearchaeota archaeon, assembly GCA_009694755.1. GTDB lineage: Archaea > Nanobdellota > Nanobdellia > Pacearchaeales > GW2011-AR1 > SICU01. The sequence goes on along the minus strand of SICU01000002.1, from coordinate 8,806 downwards.
TAATTGGTGAAGGATCTCTTATTGGAACAAATGCCATAATTTATGCTGGAACAAATATAGGGAAAGAAACTATTGTGTCCGATGCAGCTATTGTTAGAGAAGGCTGCGTTTTGCATGAAAGAGTAAGAGTAGGGAAGCACGCTATTGTTGAGTTTGATGTTGTTCTTCATAAAGGAGTTCGCATACAAGCTGGGGCGCTTATTGGAGAGCACACAATTATAGGAGAGAATACATTTATTGGACCTCATGTATCAATGGCTCTTGATAAATATATGATGAGACTTCCTTGTAATATTTTAGACAAAATTACTATTGGAAGCAACTCGGCAATAGGAGAGAACTCTTCCATTCTTCCAGGAATAGCTATTGGAGATAATATTATTATAGGTGCTGGATCAGTTATCTCAAAACCAATTAATTCTCCTGGTATTTATGTAGGGAATCCTTTACGTAAAGTTAGAAACTTAAAGGGTAGTGAGTTAAGGTGATTCTTGGCGTTGGTGTTGACTGCGAAAAAACCTCTCGATTTAAGAATATAAAAAAAGAATTGTCAAATAAATTATTTACAACCCAAGAGATAACTTACTGTAATTCACTCCCAAATCCTGAACAACATTTTGCTGCCAGATTTTGTGGGAAGGAAGCTGTAAAAAAAGCGTTTTCATCTTTAGATATAACTCTTCTTTTTGAGGATATTGAAATAATAAAAGTGAGAAAATTCCCTCAAGTGGCATTTAGAAACAAAGGTTTAAATAAGAAATATAAAATTCATTTAAGTATGAGCCATTCAAAAGATACAGCAATTGCGTTTGCTATTGTGGAGGATATATGGAAGAAAAATTGAAAGGTATTTTTATCAAAGTTTTAGGCAGTTATGATTCTACAAAGAAGCAATCAGAATATGAACGATGGGACTCTTTTGCCCATATGGAGCTCGTTAGTGAAGTTGAATCGGTCTTTAATGTGTCTCTTACTGTTGATCAAGTAGTATCAATAGAGTCCGCTCAAGATATTTTAAAGATATTACAATCAAAAAATGGATGAAACAATTCATTCTTTTCTTGAAAAATCATCTTCTCTATATCCTGAAAAAATAGCAGTTATTTCTGATGGACAGTCTGTAACATATAAACAACTTGAGGATATGTCAAATCAAGTCAGGAACTATTTCTCAAATAGTTGTAAAGGGCAGAGGATAGGAATTATTTTAGATAATAGTATTGATTTTATTGTATGTTATTTTGGGATTCTTAAAGCGGCTTGCACTGCATTTATCATTCCTACAAATATCTCTGATGAAAATCTCTTATTTGAAGTTAAAGACTGCTCTCCAGACTTTCTCATTTATGAAGATAAATTAGAAGATAAAATGAAAAGAATAGGCCTTGCTGGGCAAACTACCTTGCTCAAGAAATCTGAGAAGAAATATTACTCTCCACAAGAGTACCATGTAACCGTCTCTTCTAAAGATGTTTCTACAATTATTTATACCTCCGGTACTACTGGTTCACCAAAGGGAGTAAAACTTCTTCATGAAAATGTAGTTCAAGCTACAAAGAATATTAACTTATTTATAAAAAATAATTCATCGGATATCTATCTAAGTGGTCTGCCTCTATCTCACTCTTTTGGTTTAGGGCATATTCATGTTTCTTTTATGGTTGGAGGAACTGTAATAATAGAACAAAATTTTATTCATCTGGTGAAGGTTTTGCAAGCTCTTGAAAAACATAAAACTACTATGTTTGCTGCTACTCCTAAAACTTTAGGAAATATTGTTAAAGATCACAGATCAGATTTTAAGAAATATGCAAGGAAATTACGAATGATTCTTACAAATACTGGTCCAATAGATAAAAAAATTGTTGAAATAATACTAGAAGATCTTCCTACATCGGATTTTAACTATTATTATGGGTTAACTGAAGCATCTCGTTCTTCATTTATTAACTTTGCAAAGGAGATTAAAGGAATTGACTCTGTTGGAAAAGCGAGCCCTAATACTAGTATAGAGATAAGAGATGGAGAAATATGTATAGCAGGCAAACATGTTATTGAAGAATATTGGAATAATCCTGTAGCTTCCCAGAAAATAAAGAATGGCTGGCTATATACTGGAGACTGTGGTTATTTTGATTCAAATGGCTATCTGCATGTTATGGGCAGAATAGATGATATCATAAATGTAAATGGCGAGAAAGTTCATCCTTTAGACATAGAATATAAAGCTAAGAGCCTTGATTTAGCTGCTCAAGTTGTTGCTGTGGGCGCTAAAGATGCTCAATTTGGAGAAGTAGTTCATCTATATGTTGTTTCTCCTAAATTCTCTTCAGAACAAATATTGCAAAAACTTAAAGAACATCTTGAGCCATATAAATTACCTCGTAAAGTATTTATTGTTGATTCTATTCCTATGACAGATTCTGGAAAAATAAAAAGAAAGGATCTCAGACATGATTGAATCTAAAATACTTGGTCTGCTCCCTAAGTCTTTCTTTCCTGGAATGATTCTTGAAGCACTTGCTGGAGAGAGATTTCTAAAATCAATTATTGATAAAAGAGTCTTTATTATTATCTCTAAGAGCGTTTACAATTCTAAAGAAAGCGTATTGAGATCATGGTTAAGTGGGTGTAATGTTGAGTTCTTTATATTAAATCATGAACCAATTATACAAGATAAAATCTCTGCTCAAATTAAAATAGAAGAGCATAAGTCAGAAATCATTATGGGTGTTGGTGGTGGTGCAGTTATGGATCTTGCCAAAATATTGAAGATGGAAAATAATATGAACAGCATTTTATTACCTACCACTATAGGCAGTGGATCTGAATCAAGTCAGTTTGCGCTTTTAATTGATGAACAGAGTAAAAAGAAGATTTTTACATCTTCTAAGCTTCTTCCAGAGATAATTATATTTAATCCGGCATTTTGCGTTGAAGCTCCTTCTAAAGTAATTACCTATTCAATTGCAGATGCACTTTCCCATGCTATTGAGGGCCTTGCTTCGAGAAATGCAACAATTTTAACTGATGCGCTTGCAACTAAAGTCATAGATTTGATTTTAGAAAATGCTTTACCCGTATATAAAACTAAGAATATAGAATCTATTGCTAAACTTCAGATTGCTGGTTTTCTTGCTGGAATTGTTCAAAGCACTGCTTCTGTGGGCCTTATTCATGGTATTGCTCATGCTATTGGTGCACAGCATAATCTTGCTCATAGTCACGCAGTATCTTTGTATTTTATTGATGTCCTTAAAATGAATAGCATTCACAGCAATGTTTATACAAAGCTTGATTCTTGTAAAAATGTTACTGGCTCTAATTTTGTAGAAATTTTTGAAAAGCTTTTCAAAGATTTGGATTTGGAAAATAACAAGGTATATGATGCTGATGCTGAACAGATAAGGAAAGACATATGCACTAAAACAAATCCATTTCAGCCTTCAGTAGATGAAATTAAGAAGATAATTTATAGAAAGATTGATTGATATTTTGTGCAGATATTCTTAAAAAGACATATTCTTACGAAGTTTATGCAAAAAACTATTGTTGCTTTGATTGGATGTGGGTATTGGGGTAAAAATTATCTTAATTTATTCAACAACGACGGTGTTTTTGGTGGAGCTTTTTTGAAATATGTTCATGACCTCAATCCTCCAACAAAATCTTTGCCAAAAGAAGTGACTTTTGCTAAAGACATTGCTACTATTCTTAATGACTCTGACGTGCAGGCAGTTATTATTGCAACTCCTACAAAAACACATTTTGATATAGCTTCCCAAGTTTTGAAGGCTGGAAAACATGTACTGATAGAAAAGCCTTTGACTTTACACCTTGATGAGTCAGAAAAACTTAACGAGATGGCAAAGAGCATGCGAAAAATACTCATGGTTGGACACATATTCAAATATAATCATGCCCTGCGAGAACTTAAGCGTAGAATAGATGCTGGTGAAATAGGAGACTTAAGGTATATTGATGCTCGTCGTGTTGCCTTAGGTCCAGTGAGATATGATGCAAGTGCATTATGGGATTTGATTTCTCATGAAGTGTATATTTTTATGTACCTAGTCGGTTCCGCTCCGATAAGTGTGAATTATTCTGGTGGGGGCTATATGGATACTATTGATGAGATTGTTTCAGTTAACATGAAGTTTCCCAGAAAGATATTTGCTAGTGCATACGCAAATTGGGCACATCCCGTTAAAGAAAGAAGGATAGTTGTTGGTGGAACAAAAAAAGCTATTGTGTTTGATGATGTTAATCCATCAGAGAAACTTACTATTTACGATCGCTCAATTGAATACCTACCCAATCCAAATAACTTTTCAGAGTTTCAGGCTGGAACTCGAGAGGGAGATATTCTTATTCCAAAAATTAATTTATCTCAACCTCTAGTCACGGAAGTAGAACACTTTTTTAAATGTATACAAGGTACTGAAACTTGTATGAGTGATGGCCAAGATGGAATTAATGTTGTAAAGGTTTTAGAGGCTGCTGAAAAGTCTAAAAAACTTGGTGGAGCAGAGGTATTCCTATGAACATTCCATTTTTAGATTTAAATAGGACTCATAGACCTTTGCGTGAGGCGCTCTTGAAGCAATTTGCAGAACATTTTGACAAGAATGATTTTATTCTTGGAAAGGCAGTTGAAGAATTTGAAAAGGAATTTGCAACATATTGCGGAACTGCGTATGGTATTGGTGTTGCTAATGGTTTGCAGGCTCTTGAACTTATTTTGAAAGCTATGAATATTGGACCACAAGATGAAGTAATCACTGTTGCCAATACATTCCATGCTACTCCTGCTGCAATTTATGCTGTGGGTGCAAGACCAATACTTGTTGATACAAAAGAAGATTTTACCATTGACACTTCACTTATTGAATCGGTTATAACTCCTAAGACTAAGGCTATTATGCCCGTTCATCTTTATGGTCAGGTATGCGATATGGATGAGATTATGAATATAGCAAAGAGACACAATTTGTATGTTATTGAAGATGCCTGCCAATCTCATGGATCTATGTACAAAAACAAAAGAGCGGGCAACTTAGGTCATGCTGCTGCATTCTCTTTTTATCCTGGAAAAAACTTAGGAGCATTTGGTGATGGGGGATTTATCACAACTAACGATGCAAACCTTATGAACAAAATAAAAATGATTCGAAATTATGGTCAGTCTAAAAAATATTGCCACGATATTTTAGGAGTGAATTCAAGACTAGACACTCTACAAGCAACTGTTTTACGCCTTAAACTTCCACATCTTGATTATTGGAACTCTCAGAGAAAGAATATTGCTGAGAGATACTGTGCTGCTTTGAAAGATGTTGTTCAAGTTCCAATGATTAGTAAAGATAGAGATCATATATACCATTTATTTGTAATCAGAACGGATAAGCGAGAAGAGCTTATGCACTATCTTAAAGAAAAAGGGATTGACTCTGGATTGCACTATCCCGTTCCAATACATTTGCAAAAGGCATTTGAGTATTTAGGATATAGCAAGGGAGCGTTTCCTAAATCTGAACTCTATGCAGATACTATTCTTTCAATACCTATTTTCCCTGGTATGACTGATGCAGAAGCAGATTATGTAATTAATCATATAAAGAGCTTCTTTGCTGGATCTTCTATCTAGATAGACTTAAGTATCCTATATTTTAGATTTTATATTGTAAATAACGCTAGCCTTATAACTTTCTCAGAAGAAAGCTGTGAATAATAAAATAAAAAATATCTGGTTAACTTCCAATAAATCAGTTATAAATCAGAATTATGAAACTGCTGAAGATATCTCTTTTGTTCCCAATATACTTTCAAGAATTCTATCGATGAATTAATTTCTTTACAGCTTCTTTAACGTAAGCCGCATAACGGACTGAATAATAGACTGGAAGGAATAATATGAATGGAATATAGAATTCATCTTTTACTAAATCTTTAATTGTTTTATAGACTATGTATAGCGGCCAAAAAGGAACTGATAAGATTACTATGAATGGATTGATATTCATAGACTTACCGACCCACGTGCTGTGCTCCCAAATCTCTCTAAATGACGCAGGATTATTTTGATAAATTTCTAAATCTAATCCTGGAAACTCGGTACCAAATTTTAAGTACATTGTCTGATCATCTGCATATCCAAGAGAAGGATCCCAGAGCTTATCTTTGAGATAATCTTTTCTTACTAGCGTGCATACTTTGCTGAGACCATTTTTTTGAATGAATGAGCGTCTGTAGAAGAAAGCCCTGGCCCAAAAGTTTGAAACATTCTTGCACAGCTCTTCTTTGTGATTTGTTCCTACAGTCTCACCTTTTAAAATTGGAGCAATTCCTTTTGAAATGTAGTCTTTGCCGTAGAGTAAATCTGCTCCTACTAGTGAGATTATCTTTCCTTTAGTTTTCTTAAAACCGTAAATTAAAGCATTTCCGGGTCCTTTTTGCGACCCTGGAATGGTGTAGACTCGCACTTTGCCCTTTGTCTTCTGTTCATACGACTTTGCTATTTCATATGTTTTATCTTTGGAGTTTCCATTTTCTACGACAATAACTTCCATATTTGGATATGTCTGGTTTAGCAGAGCTTCTATGCAGGTAGCAATATTATCTTCCTCTTTATATGCGGGAATAATAGATGAAACTAACGGGAATTTCTCTTTGAACGGCTTTCCTTTTACTATAGGCATTGAATTATTTACCAAACCCCCTTTAAAAATATCTTCGTTTGTCAGCCACAATAATTAAAAAGAGACTTCAAATCCTTCAACATATGATTGGAAGACTAAGAAATGAGTTTCACAGAATGTACTCGAGATTTGCAAAAAGCGAGTCATACCAAGCAATTAAACGGGTACGTCTTGTAAGAAATGCGAAGATAACATTTGGTAAGATGCTTTGGAAATTTGCCCCTTATAAGTTTCCACTTCATGGAGATGTAATCTCTATGCGTTTGTTCAAAGAAATAGTGGAACATTTCCAGATAGACACAATTGTTGAAACGGGAACATTCAGAGGATATACTACTGAACTTCTTGCCAAAATGTTTCCTAAAATAAAAATATATACGTGTGAAATAAATGATTTCAATTATAAACACGCTAAGAAAAATTTATCTAAGTACAAAAATGTTCATGTTTTCAAAGGAACATCTCCTAAATTTTTAACCTATCTGATAAACAACAAATTAATTGGCGAAAATACTCTTTTTTATCTTGATGCTCACTGGCTTGATGACTGGCCTCTTGAAGAAGAACTGAAAATAATTTCTACACGTCTCGAAAATGCAATTGCTATAATTGATGATTTTAAAGTTCCGGAAAATAATATTTTTGCTTTTGATAAATATGGCTCTAAAGAATGTGCTCTACCTATGGTGATAAATAGCATTTCTCCCGTAAACAAATATAATTTACTATTTCCAAATTATGGAAATGAAATATTTAATAAAGATATAGCACATCCTCCTCTTGTAGGATATGTTACGCTATTTCAAAATTTAAATAAGGAGTATACTAGCTTTTGTACTAAAGAGTTCATAAAAAAATTTTTTAAAATTTCAAATATCTTCAATAAACAAATTAATTTAAAAGAAAAGAATTCTAAAAGAAAGAAGATAAATAAAAAATAATTTTTGATTTCTTAAATTTGCTACAACCTTTCTCCAAAAGATGACTCAATAATAATCTATTCCCTAATAAAAATTGTAATCCTGTCAAATAAAAATACCATAAAATTAGAGGATTTTTATGATAGAGGTAAGATTTAATTTTATGTTCATATTTTGTCCAAAATATTTTTTTCATAGTACTATAAGGTAACGTGGGGGAATTAACCAACCTTACAAATGGACGAGTTATAAAAGCAGTATTCTCTTTATTAAGCATATTTATTGATTTTCCCTTTGAAAAATCCTTAAATTTAGAGAGATTTTTAATGAAGAAGGATTTTCTTACTACTAATTGATCTAATTGTATTAATTTTGAAAATTCTTCCGGTTGGAGTAATTTGAAGGCTAAATTTGAATATAAAGCTAAATAATCCCCAATTCCTTGTGCATAAAGATAAGCATCGCAACAACTTATATCTTTATCAAACATCTCTAAAGCTGTAATGTGAAATAAATCTCGGTAGGGTAGAATTGTGTTTCCTTTACTGATAAATGAAATGTATCTTGCGTCTTTTACTATGTTCTCAATTTCTTTATTATTTTTCATTAAATCTTTCTTAGATAGTTCTTTTAATTGATTAATTTTTTTCTCTATTAAGGGTAATTTCTTTTCTGGAATTTTATCTCCATATTTTTCAATTTCTTTGAAAATATTTTGAAGTTCAGATTTAGAAGAATATTTTGCAAGTATCTTTTGATATGCATTTTTTGCTATTATCTCGCGTTCTTTTTCGTTATTTAGATAATAATTTATTTTTTGATGAAGTTCTTTCGAATCTTTGAACATTATTAATTCTTTACCTAAATTAAATAAATCTGAATATCCCTTACAATACTCTGTAAGCATAAAGGATTTACAAGCATTAATTTCAAAAAATTTCTGAATAACATGGGTCTTCCCTAAATAGTTTTTATTAAAACATAAATTTATTTTACTTTGATTAATTACTTTAACATACTCCTCTTTATCTAAAAAACCTCCATAAATTTCTTTGAATTGTGAATACTGTTCCCATCCAGTTCCAAAAACTTTAATATTTATTCCGTTATTCATAAGTTCTGAAACGAATTTCATACGATCAGTTTTAGGAGTTCCGATAAATGTAACATCATATTTTTTTCCTAAAT
>SICU01000024.1 GCA_009694755.1 Candidatus Pacearchaeota archaeon | reverse complement strand
GCGAGAGTAATTTGATTTATTCCATTATTGCACATAGTGTCATCAATCATTTGCGAATATTCTTTATCATTCAAACTCCATCTACACGTTGCAGGTTCATTAGTGTAAAATTGAACTATTTTATTAGTAGAATTTAATCCAACAAATCCAGGAGAAACAGGATTAAATTGAGAAATCATCGGAGCAGTAACATCATTTGCAGGAGAAACACAAAATTCAACAACATATTCTGCGAGATTGCTGTTTCCCGACGCATCTGAACACCTCACATAACGCCTGTAATTTCCGCGACGATCAGGATCAATCCCACTAACACCCAAATCATCAAGAGTAGGCATAGCAAGAAGAGTAGTATGATTAATAATAAAAAGATTTGATTGGGAATTTGAGAAATCTTCTCCCATTTCCTCATAGTCATCTGTATGCTCATCAGAAACTTTACATTGTCCAGGTTCGTTCAACAAAATTCCCCAATTAACTCCAGAATATTCCTGCAAGCAACCATCTGAAACAGAAGCGTTTTTCACAGTAACTCCAATATTTGTTTGAGGATTAACATAATTAAAACCAGAAGACAAAGCATAGGGATTCACATCAATCTGCGGAGGAGTTACATCATTTGGAGCAATATTTATACAAACTTCGTTTCCAGTCCCTGCATTTAAGTATTTACAAGTCTTTCCAAATGTTTCGCATTTATATTTAGTGCAAGGCAAATCATCTGAATTGCATAAATCACATTTTGCTCCACCAGCCGGAGGTTGCCAAGGAAGGCAGTTAAATTCAACAATTTTTGGTCTTCGTTTACCAAATCCAAAAAGCAAAGAAGCAACTGCAGCTGCTGCTGCACAAATGGGACCACAAAGCGCAAATCCCGTAGCTGCGGCTGCGGCTGCAGTTCCAATTGCCTCTGCAGTTACACTCCCTGGAGCAGGTGGCTCAGAACTTCCAAATATTGCCTCATTAGATGTAGCGTTCCAAACTATAGCGCTTTGTCCTTCAACAGGCGTCTTATAATTTTGCATACCTGCAATGTATTCATTTGTCAATTTAGGTTTACTGTGTCCACTAACAGAATATCCAGATTTCGTAAAGTCTCCATTAAGGTTTATCTTTCCTCCGCAGTCTCCTAAACTTGAACACAAATTATTCATCGCTTCAGTAAATTGGGAAGTCTTACAACCACAGTTAACTTTGCATTTCCATCCACCCCACCCTTTTTGTTCAATATATGTGCATGTTTTCGAGGCAGATTCACAAATATCAGCATCATTATTCTCAGAGTCATCTCCACTTGCAGAATAAAATCCTGGGGGATATTTAGGAGCACAAGTATCAAATTTGAAGGAATTTATTCCAACATGTTTCAAAAAGCAATCAGGGTTTTCTTCACATTTACTCAAACTTTCAGAATTCTCATTCGCAAAAAGGCATAAGTCCCAATTATTTATTCTGCAACTCGCAGTAGTATATCCTGTTGTTGGTTGAACACTTTGTTCACAAACTTTATTTCGCCAAGTGTCACAAGGTGTAGTTTTTACCTCGCCATCAAAACAACTTTTTTTATAATGGCTACTTCCAGGCAAATCAACACTTCTCTCTTTATTTCTTTCCGAAGAACTAATAGTGGTCTCATTTGAACAAACATTTCGTTGACTCAAAAAGCCACTTCCCCTAGAATTCATAGGGGTTTCAGTTTGACTCACAGAGCCGTTAGGATAATATCTCGACACAATTCCTCGGTTAACACACCATGTTTCTCCTTGTGGAATAGGTAAATCTCCAAAAATTGGTTCTGTAATATTAGAAGGACTCGGAATATTATCTACTCCGATTTTCCCATCAAATGCGCACCAGCTCTCTCCATTTTGTCGTCCATTCCCCCATTCATCAACACAGCTTAAATCTCTGCAAACATAATTTCCGTAAACTGCTGGAGTATCAACACCGTTTCTAGGAGAACCACAAATGCTTCCTTGAAGATAATTACAATTACCGCAAGATGCCTGATTATTTATTGAAGTTCCAGTTGCTCCAACAAGACAACTCGTCGCTTCAGAAACAATATTGCTCCAATAAGAAACAGCATTTAATTTTGAAGAGTCATAAATATTAGCTCTATTTCCACAACTATCCAGATAATATACTCCGTCTAAATCATCAAAACAATTTGTATTCTGAGTCAATTCACATTTAGTATTCAAAGCAGGATTAGTGCAAAGTTGGCCCTCATAAAAATCTCCTCCAGAAGAAATACAATCAGATTGAGTTGTAGTTTCGCAATTATATTTCTGCAATTCAGGTAAAAATTCCAGAACACAAGCTCCTCTTGCTTGGGAACTTGCTTTCAACAAACATTCCACTTCTCCTTGCACGGGAACCCATGAAACAGGACTTCCGAGAGTCTGTCCAAGATAATTACATTGTTGATTAGTGGTAAATTGTGATTGTCCAGCTCCACCATTTCCATTAGGATTAATCAGACAACATTCTTTATTGCATTCTGCTGGTTGTTGTGCAGACCATTGTCCTCCTTGTTGCTCACACAAGAATTTAGGACTTCCAGCCGAGCAGAGTCCCACAACTGGATCAAAACAAGTTCCCAGTTTACATTCTGCAAAATTATTTATCGTTCCAGGAAAACAATTAGTTGTGCAAACAGAATTACAAACTTCAGAAGAATATTCTTGACAATTCGTTCCATTAACATTAGTTTGACAAGTCCATAAAGCTACACCTTGAGCAGAAACAAGCCCTCCAGAAAGACCCCCGAGAATTATTTTTCTTAGATTAGATGTAAATTTATTTTCTTCTATACCTAACATTTGATTTTCTCTTTCATTTGTCTGCGCTACAAGATATGTAAAAGAAACGCTAAAAATTATGAGAAGATAAATTTCAAATAAAGATATTATTTTTTTATTCATTCGATTCCTGGTGGACGAGCACACCCCCTTGTAGCAAACGTCATTTTCTTTTCAGTCGACTTATGTTTAACGGTATAAATATTTGTGGAATCTTCAAGAACATCTTTACTAATGTCAAAAGCAGGATATAATTTCATAAATTCATCAGTCTCAAAATCACACATTTGTGCTTCTTGAGAGACAATTTCCTGAACAATTAAGGCAAGCTCATAAAGTCGCGTATTTATAAAAAAGTCAAATTTAGTATAAGACTTAATTGAATCACCTTTAGTCAGAGTAAAATCTCTTTCAACATTGATGTGTGTTATCTTTGGTTTTATATTTGCTGAAAGAGTTATGGGTCCGGCATCAATAATATAATTTCTATCAGTTAATTCTTGTTCAAGTGAAGCAAAACATTGTTCAACATCATCTTCAAAATTTCTTATAAACTCGTTTTTTATTTCTGTGACATATCTTGGATATTGAACAATACATGGTTGGTAATAGTTTATATTTTTGCACAGATATGGAATGGCTATTCCTTTATACAAAACCGTATCAGTCGAATCTGGAAAACCACCGTGAGCCATTAAATTAATTATTTCTTTTTCTGCTTGTTCTTTAATACAATTATCAATATAACTTTCAGGATTATCTAAATCTTGCCCCCTTATTACAGAAGGAGTTCTATCAAACGAAAATAAAAACACAATTCCCACAGCAAGCAAAATTCCAACAATCACAAAAATAGTTATCTGCCCTTTAGAATTCATTCTTTGTTCTCCTTAGCAAAAAACTTTATAGCCTCTTCAAGAAAATGAGATTTATTTCTATATTTTCCCCTTTTCAATATTTTTTCAATCAGCTCTCCCGTTTCAGGATTTATCGTAGCAGATATCCTCTCTTTTTCCATAGTATTACAAAATATACTTAGTATATAAAATATACTTTTTCCTATAAAATAATATCTTCACTATTCTTTATATGGGTTATTATTCGCATCAGGTATACCATATAAAATTCCTTGACGTAACCAGTTATACTTACAAATTCTTTCAATTCCAGAAATACAACAAGATGGAGGCGGACCTTGGATATATTTATTAAAAGGTTTAATTCCTTTATCATCACAAGGTTTATTACATTGAACAGGAAATTCACTTCCAATCACGCTATTTTTAAACAGAGAGTCTGCTATGGCACAAAGACTTAGTTGATCTATATCATTTATAATATACAAAGGATATCCTGCTGGACAACTTCCATCTGAATTTGTAGAGATATATATTTTCTCATTACTTTTTTTACAAACTAATTCTCCCGTGCAAGCCATTAAACCAAGGTTAGGATCTGGACAAGCATCACCAGAACCAGGAGCCAAATCAGGAGTATCAGGGCTTTGCATCATAAAATAAATAACTGAAAAACTCAAAGCAAGAATAATGATAGAAATAAAAAACCACTTTCCCATAATATAATAATTCGCAATATGTATTTAAACTTTATCTATAAACTTGCTCTGTCCGAAGTTCTACTTTTTAAGAAATTACACTTATAATTTTTAAGCAATATCCGAAAGGGTGTTATTTATTAATATGATTCAAACATAATTTTCAATTCTTGACAGAGCCTATAAAATCAGTTATCTTGTTCAACTCTCGGAGCAAGAACAAAACTTATCCAATTTAATAAATTCATCTTCATATTATTTATCTATAATTATTTCTTTATAAACTTATTTTTATCTATCTCTATTTTTCAAAATTAATTTAGATATTACTAATATCTATGAATCCCATAGCTTGAGAATATGAGGGATTAGGATAAAAAGGATCTAATCCAGCAACAGAAGGACTAGTAGAATCAATGTCATTATCCAAAATATAACCTATCTCTGAACCAAAATAGGATGCATAATTTCCTCCAATGAATAATGGAAATTGTCTAAAAAACGGTGCAGAGTTATATATGGAGCAAGGGAGTGTGCTACAATGTTGGGAATTTAGATTTAATAGAACACTAGATAGAATACCTCCCCCAATGGGAGCAACTCTGAAAGAGATAATACTTTTACGTGCATCATATGTCAATTCATTCTTTGAAGCAAAATTAAAGAAAGAAAGCATATTATCCGTATATATTAAATTATTTGTATTAGTATTTGTGTCATATGAATACAGTTCTATCTGGTTAGTAATCATGTTATTAGAGATATAGTATACTATATATCCAGCAGATTGTTTTTTAGCAACTGCAAAATTACTCCCCATATAGAGTCCAAAATTAGTAGGTGCGGGGATTTGAGTAGGTGTTGAAATTGAACCTGGAAAACCAGATGATGTAAATGTCACATAATATAATAAACCATTTGAAGCATCTTGGTATACCGATATACCTGAGTTGCTAGTAGAATCATATAGTATTCTTGGATATCCAAAAGCTTGCGCTATTGGAGTTACAGTTCGCACATTAGTAATTAAATCTACAATATGGAGTGAGCCCATCGGTGCCGCCGGAGCATTATTTGGGAAGTTAGGATAACTTCCAGCAGGAAGTTCCAAAAATGAGATAAATGGATAATTAAAATCAGGATGTACTTGATTTAGTGGGTTAGTCGGTGAGAGCTCAGGAACAACATAGTTGTCTGTATTCACAAGAGGGTCAGTATTAAATACCGCAACATCAAAATTTGCCGTACCAAAATTATAGATATTTGTTTCACGCGCAATCAAATAGGCACCAGTAGGAGCAGAAGGATTGCGTGAAATTGAAGGGTTATTTTCATAAACTCCGGCTAAAGTATGATATCCCGTTTGAACAGCAGTAGTTGCCGGTATTAATGGGCCCAAAGCTTCAGTCGTGGGGGTGATAGTGCTGTAATCAATATAAGAAACATATTGGTTAAATTCATAACAATTAGATCCCAAATTATTTGAGCTCATTGTTGGATAGGCTAAACTAGGACATTGACCAAATAGCTGCGTTGTAGGAGTAACGGCACTGCTAACAAGAGGGTAATTAGAAACTACTACGAGAATATTATCTTTAATATCGAATGCTTTAACTACAGAATATAGGTTTATATTTGGTGTATTATATTGATTCATTACCACTGGATCTATTGCAATTTTCGGAGCACCATATAACCGTGCATTAGTAACTTGAGCACCATATCTATCTGTATATTGGTTAAAATAATATGTGGGACCGATAGCATTTGCAAAATTCGGACTTCCTAATCCATTTTCACTTCCGAGACCTTGCATAGATGAAGATAAAATTACTCCTATGGACAGGCCACCAGGAACTGGAATCCATCCAGTTGGTGTAGACACCTCATAGTTTCCAGAAATTAATTCAAAAACCTCAGTGTTTGATGCGTTTGATGCAAATGCAATATTAAAGTCGCTAATTAAACTCGGCTGTACACCCGGTACAAAATTAATTATGTTGGTACCTTGTTTGAATGCATCAATACCGTTATCAGATTCATACGGTGTGCAAAGTGCCGGGACGAACCCAACTAATTGAACTGAAGAATATATTTTATGAGTATTTGCATCTCGAAGAGTAATTGTTGGAAATGGGGGGCTAAATATAGTTTGAGCAGAAACTAAACTTATTAGAAATAAAGATACAACAATGAATAAATATCTCTTCATTATTTTACTCCTTCCTTATCTTCCTGGACAAATTTATTTGTGCAAACGCCATTAATACATTCAATTTTTTGAATTAATTCTTGTTTATCATTATAAGTCCTACAAGTTTGCACATTTCCCTCTGAATAGCAATACGTAGATGGTAACTTATTTGGCACAATGGGATTCATATCTTTAGATGTTGGCGCATTTCCTTTCAATTTAGTTAGCACAGCCAAAAAACCCTCAGTATTCGTTTTTTGCCCACCTAATTCTAAAACCCAATTTTCAAAACTGCTATCTGTAGCAACTTTTTTTGAAGGTGGGCTTAAACCAACATTATTTCTAAAAAAATACATCGTACCCAGAATAATTACGACGATAGCGACAACATAAATCCAAGAATTATTTCTTTGTTGCACCCTTCTCATAATTATGGTATAGAAATTACATATATATATCTTTCTTTAAAATTTAATAGTTTAACATAATCTCTAATAACCAATGGCGTTAAATCTTTCTCTAAAAATCAGTTATCTTGTTCAACTCTCGGAGCCAAAACAAATGAAAGCATTATTCTTCCAGAAGGAAAATTTAATCTCATAGGATGATTATCTGAGAAATTAATCTCAACTTTACTTGCTATTTTTGCACCCTTTATGAATTTGTTAAGATAGTCTAACGAAAATCTCGCAGAACTTGAATCAGAAAATATTTGAACTTCTTCATTTGAAAATTCAGTTTTAGCAGAATGCAAATTGCTAGATTCAATAATAAATTTATCTGGTTGCGCAATAAATGTGCAAGCGTCAGCAACTACGGTACAATCTTCTATCGCGTCAACAAAAGCTTGTGCATCCATTTTTATAACGCTCTTAAATTCCCAAGAAGGCATTTGTTTATCATCGCCTTCAACATCAATCAAAGCCAAAGAAAACTCGCGTTTTATTTTATCTTGTATCGTAAGTTTCAAATGACTTTCTTCTTTCTCAATAATTAAATGGCTTCCTAATTTGCATCGTCTCATAACATCGTTCAAATTTTTAAGATTCATTCCCAAAACTTCATCTTTTTCAACAACAAACTCCGCGAACAAATCTCCCGGGATATTAAAATAAGTCATCGCTACATTTGCAGGGTCAAGTGCAGTAAGACTTATTCCTTCTTTCGTAATTTTCAATCTAACTTCAGTAACTAATTCAGAAATAATATTAATAATTTGAGCTAAAATTCGCGGGTCCTCTAATTTTAATCGCATATTTGTTCAGACAAAGTTTTACTTATAAAGATTATCGTGGTAAATAAACACGATATTAAAAATAAAAAAATAAAATAAAATTCTGTTTAAGGCAAGTAGTTTGCAATAATTCCTGCGTTGTTAAATTCGTTTGATTCGTTTATCACACTCAAAGAATCAACAGTAGCATTAAGTTCAAACTGACCACTATATCCATTAAACACACTTGAGACTACCTTACTTTGTCCAGGATTCAATGCAATAGTTGCAACGCTCTGGTATG
>SICU01000023.1 GCA_009694755.1 Candidatus Pacearchaeota archaeon | reverse complement strand
TGATGGAGTTTATAGCTTAAATGCAACAATTTACAATGCTACTTCAGCGGTATCAATTATTAGTATTGCTAATTTGAGTAATGTAATTTATATTGATGGAACTTCTCCGCGAGTTCAAACAGATAACTTTTCAGCTCCTTTTTCCAAGGGTGCAAATTTATCGACGAATGTTCTCGGCGTTAATCATACTATTAATGTAAGTATTTTTGATGCTACTATTGGTATTCAAAGAGTATATCTTAACATAACTAATTCTTCGGGTGGGCAAAATCAAACGTTCACTTTGACGAGAGAAGGGAGCACTAATAATTATGTTAATTCGAATTTAAACACTTCTCAATTTAATGATGGAGGATATACTCTTACAATTTATGCAAATGACAGTCTTGGTAATCTAAATAATAGTGCTGTTGTTCAAAATATAACCTTTGATAAAACTGCTCCGACTATCGCTCATAGTTGCACTCCTACTTCTGTAGAAGAAGGCGAGATTCTGACTTGTAGTTGTAGTGCATCAGATGCAACATCTGGAGTGAATACTTCTTATGGTTCGAATGGAGTATCTTTCACAGTTAATCCTTCTACAAGTAGTAGTGGAACAAACTTCCAAACATCTTGTACTACTCAAGATCGAGCTGGTAATGTAAAAACTTCAATAGTAAATTATTCTGTTTCCTCAACTACTGGAGGTTCAACAACTGGCTCAACTAGTGGTTCAGGTTCAACAACTGGTTCTACGGGTTCTGGAAATAATACAGGATTAGCAAATGGAAGTTCAGTTGGTTCTGCTGGTTCAACAAATGGCATTGGAAATGTCTTGCCTGGAAATCAAAATCCAGAATTACCTGAAACGAAAGGGATAAGTAATGCTTGGATAATTGCAATTATAATTATTGTAGCGATAATAGTTGGAATAGTTGTAATGTTGAAACGCCGAAAAATTTAATTTTTATTTTTTAACGAATTTTTTTATCTTGTTTTGAATTCTAAAATGTCTTTGTCTTTTAAAACGTGTGCTATGCCTACGCGTTGATTGATGAATTTTCCGCTTGGGCCTGTTAATCTAGTTTCAGTGATTTGTTTTGAGAAACCTTTGTAAATAGATTCGGCGACTTTTTTGACGGTGCTTCCAACAGAGATTACTATCGGAACTGAAGAAACTGGTTTTCCTGGTTCTTTTGTGTATATTCGAATAACATTCATATTTTCAAATATTTTAGTTTTAAGTTCTGAAATTCCTGAATTTGTTTTTCCAGAGACTAACATATAATTTAGACGTTTAGAACGTAATTGGGCTTCTAATTTGCGTAATTCGGAGGTTTCAAGTAAATCTATGTGTGTAAAAACTAATATTCTTTTTGAAGTGGCTTTTTCTAATTGTTTGTTTATTAAAAAATAATCTTCTAATTTTGAAACGACTATTAAAATTGCGTCGGCGGTGTGTAGCAAGCTTATGTCGAAGTTTTTGCTGTTTATTGCTGGTAAGTCCACTATTTGTGCGGAGACTCCTTGGTAATGCATTGTGCCGATGTTTGGTTCGAGAGTTGTGTAAGATTGTGAAGATATTTTAGGCATTGCGTTAGTTAATGAAGCAAGTAATTGTGATTTGCCTGAATTGGAAAATCCGACGAGAATAACTTGAAATCCTTCTTTGCGAATTCCCTTTTTACCCTTTCCAACCGAAGCTGTTTTTTCAGCTTTTTCTAGGAACTTTTTTAAACGAGTTTTTAATTCAGCTAATAAATTTTCAGTTCCTTTATGTTTTGGAGCTGTTTTAATCATTTCTTTCAAGCCAGATATTCTTTCTTCAAGTGTTTGAGCATCTAAGTATCTTTTTTCTGCGTTGAAATATTCGTAACCTGCGTTGATTGGCATACTTTATGGAGGGAAAAAGCATATAAAAACCCCTCTTTGTAGAGTTTGTTATGAGATTTGAAAAACGGAAATTGAAAAACGGAATAACTGTTCTTTTTGAAAAAAGAGATTTGCCTTTGGTTTGTTATAGTGTGTCGAATCCTTTTGGTGGTGCGCACGAAACTTCGGACATTAAAGGAGTCGCTCATTTATTCGAACATCTTTTATTTGTTGGCACGAAAACGAGAACTCACGAGGAGATTTCAAAAGAAATAGAAAAAAGAGGGGGAATATTAAATGCGTTTACTGCGCAAGAGGTTACAACTTATTGGTGCAAATTACCTTCCGAACATTTGTTTGTGGGTATGGAGATTATTCACGACATTTTGAAAAATCCTACATTCGATGCTGTGAAAATGGAAAAGGAAAAGAAAGTAGTAATTGAAGAAATAAAAATGTATCACGATGATCCGGAAAGACACGTTTGTGAATTGATAGAACGGGCGTTGTATCATAAACCTTTTGGCGAGGGAATAACGGGTTCTGCAAAAACTGTGCAGGCTTTGACGAGAGATAAAATAATTCAAATTTTTGAAAATCATTATGCTCCGGAAAAATTTATTGTAACTGTTGTTGGAGACGCAGATATTGATAAAGTTTGTTCTAAACTTGAAAAGGATTTTACTCCAATTGGAAAAAAATATGAAGCAATAAAACCAAATAAAAAACAAGGAAATATTACTGAAGAACGATTGGGAATAGAACAAGCCCAAGTTATTTGGGCGACGCATATTGATTTAGATGATAAAACACAATATGCTATTGAAATTTTGAATACTTATCTTGCGAGTGGAATGTCTTCTAAATTATGGCTGGAAATTCGTGAAAAGTTAGGACTTGCTTATACTGTTAGAGGAACAATTGAAACAGAAAAAAATTATAGCTATTATAGTATTTACGCAGGCACAACTAAAGAGTCCGTCGAGAAAGTTAAGGAATTAATAACTCAAGGAATAAAAGATGTTAGTAAAATGACTGAACAAGATTTAACGGAAGCAAGAGAGCGATTGATTGGTTTGAGAAAAGTTAGCACGGAAGAAAGCATAAACACTATGCAAAAATTAATCTTTGAAGAAATAAGTTCTGGAAAATCGGAGGATTTTTATAATTTTGAAAGTGAATTAAGAAAAATTAATTTATCTGATGTGAAAACTTTGGCGAAAAATTTAGTTAAAGAATATAGCACAGCTGTAATTATTCCTAAATAGAGAAATTTTCTGAAGATAATTTCTTTACGGAAAAAATTTAATCTATGCGAAACTACAAATAGGTATGCGTCTTGTGAAAAAGTGTTCGATGTTATTATAGCATTATTTTCTGGTTTGATTTTGGGAACGATTACTGGAATAATTCCAGGATTACATGTTAATGCAGTTAATTCTTTTATTCTAATTAGTTTAACACAAATCGTTTCTGATTTTCCGTTGGCTTTAACGATATTTGTAGTCGTTCTTTCAATAACTCATAGCCTTGTAGATATAGTTCCTTCAATATTTTTAGGTGCTCCAAATGAAGAATCTTTTTTGACTATTTTACCTGGACATGAAATGCTCATAAAAGGAGAGGGATTTGAAGCGGTGATTTTAACTATTTTAGGAGCAGTTAGCTCAATTCCGATAATTTTAATTATTGTTCCGTTGTTTATAAAAATAGTTCCAATAATATTTGAAAAAATTATTTTCTATATTCCATTTATTCTTATTTTTATTTCAGTTTATACTTTTGCAAGAGAAAAAAAGGTTTTTACTGGATTTATTGTGTTTGCTTTGGCGGGTATTTTGGGATATGTTTCATTAAATCTTCCAACGAGTGATTCACTTTTGGCGTTGTTATCTGGTTTATTTGGAGGTTCAGGTTTAATTTTGAGCAGTTTAAATAAAACTAAAATTCTTCCTCAAAAAATAATTCGTTTAAAAGAAATTCGAATAACTAAAAAAGAATATTTTTCTGCTATATTTGGTGCTGGATTTTCTGCACCTTTCTTTTCATTTCTTCCAGCGATTGGTTCAGGGCATGCTGCTACGATTAGCACGGAAATTATTCCTCAAACTCGAAAAAGTTTTTTAATTACTATAGGTGCAATAAATATTATTGTTAATGTTTTGAGTTTTGCAACTTTATACGCAATAGGAAAAACTCGAACTGGAGCTGCTGCGACAATAAAACAGATACTTGGAGAACTATCGGGAAATCATTTAATAATTATTGTGATTGTGTCTATAATTGCTATAATTCTGGCTTCGATTGTAGCTATAAAAGTTGCAAAATTATTCGCTAATAATCTTTTGAAGTTGAATTATCAATTGCTTTCGTTTAGCGTTTTTATTTTTTTAGTTATTTTTATTTCTATTTTTTCTGGATGGATTGGGCTGATAATTTTTGCAACTGGTTCTGCGATAGGGATTTTTGCGATAAATTCTCAAGTAAGAAGGATAAATATGATGGCTTGTCTTTTAGTTCCGACAATTTTATTTTATTTATTTTAACCTAATCCTGTAAGTGCAATTGCGGCAAGCCCTACAAGAGCTAAAGTGCTAATAAATGTAGTAATTAGATAAAGCGTCATTCCTTTTTTAAGAAATCTTGACAGTTCATATTTTTCTTGCAAAACATCTTTACCAGAGTCCACAGTTACTAACGTGCCAGTAAGAATTATTATTATTTCTATAAGATAAATTCCTACTGATGCTTGTATAAAGTAAGGGGGAATTATTCCATTTATATCGAAGAGATTAGTTATATTTCCTATTGAACCGAGTCCTGGTATTTCTGAACCTTCTCCTCCAGCTGTTAAGGCTGAAAGCGTTTTTAATTTATTGAGAATAATTGCAATCATTGCCGTTAGTCCAACAATTATTCCGGAAAGTAATGGTGCGAGGAAAACCATATTTGAACGCATGTCTGAAATTACTTCTGCTAAAAGGTCGCGAAGACGCTCATTTATTTTTTGAATATTTTTTATATAATCTGAAATTGACATCATTGCTCTTGCTGCTATTTGAAGTCCTTTTTTTACAGATTCTACCAATATACGCATACTTGTAGCGAGAATTGCTGAAGGATAGTAAATTATTGCGCCCCGTTCATTGTTGAAAATTGCTTCATCAACTGGCATTCCTAATTGTTGAATATTCTGATTTACTAATGCGAAAAAACTTTGCGTTTTTTGTCCTTGTGTTGATTCTGCAACTTTTGCGAAAACTATTTCTGCGGGAATTCCGTCGCCTAAACGATTTCCTAATTGAAAAAGAGTATTTGTGAATTCGTGTTCTAGTTCTTTAGTTTCTTTTCTTGATTTTATTATTTCTTGTGTTTTTAGTTTATATGCAACGGATAAATAAACTGCGAAAGACATTGGAATGAAAAGACTTAACATCATCCCCCCGATTCCAAATGGTCCAATTGTTTTAGTTCCAACCTCTTTAAAATCAAAGAAAAGTTGGTCCTGAAAAAATGGTAATTTCATTTCTTCAAAAGTATAATCGCTTTTTAGATGTAATAAATTTGTTACTGCATCTACTTGAAATAAAAATGGAAGAAGTCCAATTATGAAAAGAGGTATTGCAATTAATCCCGCAATCATCCAAGGTTTTCTTGAAATATATTTCGGATATAATGGGCTTTTTTCAAGAATTGACGTTTCTCCATAACCTCCTGGCCTTTTTAATAAAACTTCGGAAGTCATAAAATAAACTCCTAATGGGATTATCAAATTGAACAAAACAAATACATGATACCATTTTAATGTTCCTCCGATGACAATTGCTGCGAGGGGTAGAAGTGCTAAAGCGAGAGTTGGTAAAATTATTCCTAACATGTAAATATTTGTTAAAGGTGTGCGAATTTCTCTAGTATAAGAAAGCATTTTGTCATAAACGCCGTCTAAAATTACTTGTAATGCCTTTTCTAATGTGTTTACTCTTCGTGATTCTGACGGCTCGTAAAGACTTGATTCAATTAAATGAAATGACTCTGTAAATTCTGATGCGTAATCTTTCCAATTTTCTAAATAAATATCTAAAGATTGTTTTATTGTCGGATATTTTCCTATTTCTACATCGTAAAGAACTTTTCTAAAATCTAAAGCGAGAGGTTCTTCGAGATGTTCAGATGCAAATTGAATTGCCTTTTCTAAATTTGAAGTATGTTTCATATAAATTACTACATACAAAATTGCTGGAATCATTTGTGCAGATGCTTTGAGACGCCAAATATTTGCAAGACGAACAGGCATTGAGTAAAGATAATAATATATGAAACCGCTTAATATTAATCCTAAAAATGCGAATCCTATTGGAAAAGTATTGCCTAAGAATACAATTGTTAATGTGCTCAAAAGAGTTATAAAAATTGTGCTAATCATTGCAACCACAGCCAACGATGCTGATTGAGATGCTTCAATGTCTAAATGTGCAATGTCGAGATTTTTTTGAATTTTTACTCGTTCTTTTTCCGATAATTTAAGTTTAATAATTGAACCTAAAGAATCCACCCATTTTTTATAAGGGGACATTTCTGAAAGCATATCCTGTTTAAATTGGGAATAACTTTTTGAGTAACCTTCAGAACTTGAAGAACTTTTCATTTGAGATTCTATTTTTTGAGTGTATTTGCGTAGAATTTCATCTGTTGTTGTCATCTTTCCTCGAAATAATTAGAAGATATATATTATTAAATTGTATGGTTAGATTTATATTTGTTGAATTGTTCTGAATGCTATGGCTAAAAAAGGAGAATTGGTTTTCGATGAAATGATTCCTTGGATTATAACTATCGGCGTGATTATAATGGTTCTTATTTTATATTTTGTGTTGAAGGGAAAAGGAGATAACGCTCTTTCTTTCTTTAAACAACTTTGGAGATTTGGTTCGTGACTTTTTTTCGTAAAGGGGACACTCGAACTATTTGGATTTTTGCAGTTTTGGCGTTAATTATTTTAGTTATTTCTTTAACTGGTTTGTGGAAAAGATTTGATTCACTGATTTTTGCAGCAAATCTTTTAGGTTTTGAAAAAGATGTAACTCCTTTAGGCGCTTCAATTATTGGAGTTAATTTGAATAAAGGAGATTTAAGGTATTTTACTGGTGAAACTTGGAAAGTTATTGACGTGGATAAATCTTCAAAGTTTGTTTTAGGAGATTATAATTTTAATCCTCAAAGTGTTAAAGAGGCATTTTGGAATTTTCAAACTCGTCCTGAAAGAAGACCAAATGTCTTGTCTCTTGAAATTAATCGTTGGAGATATTTACGAGCTACATTTTCTGGAAATGCTTGGTTAACTTCTCTTGTTGTTCATTCTCTTGTAAAAAGCGGTTATTCTGGGAGAGATATGCTTCATCCTT
Source organism: Candidatus Pacearchaeota archaeon (assembly GCA_009694755.1). GTDB lineage: Archaea > Nanobdellota > Nanobdellia > Pacearchaeales > GW2011-AR1 > SICU01. Next base: position 1,135 of record SICU01000023.1, on the reverse strand, counting down.
GGAATTTTGAAAGTTCAAAATATCCCCTTGTTTTTCAGAAAGTTAATGATTGGAGTAATCAAATTTATGAAGGAAATTCGTGTGAGAAGTTTATACCTCTTGAATTAAATATAGAAGATAATTCTAATTCTCCACAAAAATCTATTAAAAAGTATACTGTACGTAAAATTGACGAGTATATTTTTGTTGATTTGGAAAATCCGGTTAGTGAAGGAGATATTCAAAAATGGGATAATATTTATTGTTTTGAACAGAATTATATTGAATTTAAAGATTTTTATAGACGTGACTGGAAAAATAATGCGACTGTTGAAATAAGTTGGTCAAATAAATGGGTTTTATTCGATATTGCTCAAAAAGTTTCTTGGATTCCTGGAAAAGGATGGACTCCTTCAATTAAAAAAATGTATCACTTAAACTTTTGGCAGAAACTAAAAATTACAGAGGGGGACTTGCAAAAGATGAATTATAATTTTGAAGCAGGTTTTCAACAGTTAGTTATCAAAAATGGTGTTCTTGAAACTAATAATGCTGACTTTTTTGATTCAGATGATTCTGAAAAAGGAGAAGTTTTAGTTAATGGAAAATCGGTAAATATTGATTTTCTTAAAGGAAGCGGCGTATGGGATGGTTCGGAAGAAGATATGCTTAAATTTGAATATGCCTTTTTTGATGAATACAATAAATATTTAGTGTCTCCAGGAGATTACTATTATTTTGAAACGTTTGATAAGTTTCAAGGATATATTAGTGACGTTAATCAAAAACTAAACTTGAAAAAACATTTAACTTCTTCTGGAACGGATGTATTTACTGGCATTTATCGACAAAAAAGTTCTTTATATTATGATTTTAAATCTCCTACAGAACCAGAAGGATTTGTAAGCTATTTGATAGGCGATATTTCTGATTCTGATGTCTACATAATTGAAAGAATACCTTCTTTCGAAGAATTTAGTTTATTAAATATTAATCCACCTGATTTGTATAATTATAATTTATTTGTAGAAGGACTTAATTCTTTAAAAAATAAACCTATTCGTCTTAAAAGATTCGTGATTTCAAAATGATTTCAAAAAAGGGTTTTGAGCAATGGGAAATGATAAAAGTTATGTTATGGATTCTGTTTATTATT
>SICU01000022.1 GCA_009694755.1 Candidatus Pacearchaeota archaeon | reverse complement strand
GTGCATCGATTTTTTGATTTTATTATTTATGTTCTTAATTACATAATCTTTAAATACTATGTATTGGCATATCGATTTATGGCACAAACCATCGAACGACCTTTAGACCTTTTGAATCATTCAAAAGGAAAAGAAGTTATCGTGCAGTTAAAAAATGACCGACAGTTTTCTGGCGTGTTGAAAGCATTTGATATTCATATCAATGTAGTTTTAGACAACGCTAAGGAAATGATAAACGGCGAATTAAAAAGAAATTACGGCCCTACTTTCTTGCGCGGGGACACTATTATCTTTATTTCTCCAGCATAATTAATTGTTAGATAATTTTTTGCAACTTTACTTACTTTGTAGTTTTTTGTTGATTATTGGTTTGTAATTTGATGAAAATTCAAATTGTTAAAATATCTAAATCTTCTGGTATTGTTGTTTTTGCGAAAACTTTTTTTGCTTCTTTTAGAAGCTGTGGTAATCTGTGATGATGTTTTTGTGAAATATGAACTAATGCGAGATTTGTTACTTTTGCTTTTTTTGCGATTGTAGCTGCTTCCGTAGTTGTGAGATGTTTGTATTCGGTTGCTTGTTCTTGTTCTTCTGCAGAATAAGTGGATTCACAAATTAAAAGATTCGAATTTTTCGCCAATTCTATTGTGTTGATATTTGATGCAGTGTCTAAAATTATTGTTAATTTTTTTCCTGGTTGAATGTAAGTAATATCTTTTGCTTTAATTGTTTTGTTATTAAATTTTATATCTTTTCCTCTTTGTAGTTCTCCAATTAACGGAGAGTTAGGAATTTTTAATTTTTTTAATTTAGCTTTGTCGATTCTTCTTTGTTCTTTGATTGTTACACTATATGCTTGAGTTATGATTCCGTGATTCATCGGCAATGTTTCTATTTTAATTTGTTTATCTTCGTAAATCGTTCCCGAATGAACTTCGTGAATTTCCATTTGTATTTTATATCTGCTGTAAATTTGTTCAAAGAGATGTATTTTTTCTCTTGTTGCTTTTGGTCCGTAAATATGCAGTGTTTTTGCGTAACTATCTACCCCCATAGTTTTTAACAAACCTGCGAGTCCTAAAGTATGGTCTTCGTGCCAATGTGTGATTAAAATTTTTGTTGTCTTTGCCGGATTTTCTTCTGCTTTTCTAAATTGTCTTTGTATTCCTTCTCCACAATCTACTAATATTTGTTCTTTTTCAGTTTTTATCAAAAAGCCACTGTGATTTTTTTTTGCTGTCGGAATAGAGCTGCTTGTTCCAAGACAAACTATTTTCATTTCCATATTATTATTAATCTTTTGCGATTTATATAACTTTATTGCATAGCATTTAAATACTAATTAAAGGTTATTATAATTAATCTATTATTACTTTAAGTTATTTAAAGTAAGTATTACTAAGTAAATGAAGGGAAAGGCAAAGAAGAATGGAGAATACAAAACATTCCTACTTGAAGTTCCGACTGAGATCTGGGAGAAATGGAAGAATACTGTTCCAAGGTCAATTTCAATAAATAAAGCGATTATTCAGATGTTATTAGACGAAACGGAGAAAGACAATGAATAAATTAATTTTATATTTATTATGATCTATATTGTTTTGTAATTTTGGCTCTGTAGTTTGCTTTCTGATCAAGGCACAGGTGTTAGGAATCTAACTGGAGCATTTTTAGATAGTGGGAATCTTTCCATCACAATACATGATGATTCTCTTGCTGGTAATTTGATATTTAATTCAACTGTTCAAAATGCTAAGCACATTGTTATTGTTAGTTCTCATATTCTTGACTCACCTATCATACAATGATTAGATTTAAAAGTGATTTTTGTCTTTTAATTTCATCTGAATGACCCCGTAGCTCAGCCTGGATAGAGCATCAGACTTCTAATCTGAGGGTCGCAGGTTCAAATCCTGTCGGGGTCGTCATTACAGTGCTCATAGTTCTGATGAACTCTGGCAACTTAAATTTTCGTTTTACTCAAATTAAAGTATTTGAAATGCTCACTGACTGAAGTCATTGGCAAATTCAAAACAAGTATATGTCAAAATGTTTGAATTAAATCGTAACATTTTGAGCATCCAAAAATCTACTAATTCAGAGATTTTTTGATTTTGAATTAATCCTGTCGGGGTCGTCAGTACAGTGCTCATAGTTCTGATGAACTCTGGCAACTTCAATTCTCACTGAACGAATTGAAGTGATTTGAAATTTAATTAGAAATTCTTGAATCAAAAACAATAAGATTTGCTTAAAGTTGCAAATCTTGTGTGCTCAAAGTGGCGATACACTTTGACATTTCCGAATATAGCATTCGGTAGGAAATTTTAGAGAATTTCTTTATTTTATATTAGAATTATTTTCATGTTCTCTGACAAACAAGTTTGTCAGCCAATCAACTCTAAAGAGTGTGAATGTATTGTTCGAACCTCCTCACGGGCTCGGAAACTCGTTGCTTGTAAATCATATTTTCATTCTCTCTTGCTCAACTCTCCTTGCTTCGCTTCGGAGCATAGTTGTGAACAAGTCACAACAGGTATTAAACTTGGCAGTTTAATAACTCGCTGCTGAACATGAAAAGCACGGAAAGGGAATTGAACCCCTGAATAGTCGGGCTGCAGCCGACCGCGTTAACCACTTCGCCATCCGTGCGGATATACTCAAAGCATTGTAATCGTTATTTAAAGATTTGTTGAGCCTTAACGAAACATTTAAAGTAGGGATTTGTGTGTTTTTATTATGATCGTTAAGAAAGAGATTAATGAGTTAAAGAGCAAATTTAATGAAAAAGATTTTTTGAGTTTTATACAAGAAGCAGGTTTGATTTGGGGTCCCGAACCTGAAATTTATGGAGGACTTTCCGGGTTTTACACTTATGGGCCGTTAGGTAAACTTTTGAAAAATAGAGTTGAGAATTCAGTGCGTTCTATTTTTAATAAATTTTCTTTTAGAGAAATTGAATGTCCTACAATTATGCCTGACAGCGTTTGGAAAGCTTCTGGACATTTAGAAACTTTTTCTGATAGAATTATTTATTGTTCAAAATGCAAGGCGATTTTTCGTCCAGATAAATTGATTGAAGAAAAAGAAGACGTGTCTACAGATTCATTTACAGATAAACAAATTATAGATAAATTAAAAGATAAAAAGATTAATTGTCCTTCTTGCAATGGTTATTTGGATTATGCTTCTCTTTCTAGACAGAGTTTGATGATGAAAACTAATGTTATGGGAACTGAAGCTTCTTTGAGACCTGAAACTGCGACTGTAACTTATTTACCGTATGTTAGAATGTATCAATACTTTAGGAAGAAATTACCTTTTGGAGTTTATCAAATTGGAAAGGCTTACAGAAATGAAATTTCTCCGAGACAACATGTTTTACGAGGTAGAGAATTTACTCAAGCAGAAGGGCAATTATTTATTGACCCTCAAGAAAAAAATAATTGGGAAAAATTTGAAAAGATTAAAGACGAAAAATTACCTTTGTGGGATTATAATTTACAAGATTCTAAAAAAAATCCGGTTTCTATTTCGTTGTCAGATGCTTTGAAGAAAAAATTACTTTCTACTAAAGCTTACGCTTGGTGTTTGCATCTTGCGTATACTCAATTTAGGAATTTCGGAATTCCTGTTGAACGTATTCGTGTTAGACAACATCATCCAGATGAACGTGCATTTTATGCTGACGATGCGTGGGACATTGAAATAAAAACTAATAATTTTGGATGGGTTGAAGTTTGTGGAGTTCATGACAGAACAGATTATGATTTGAAACAACATTCTAAAGCTTCTGGTGTTTCTTTGGAAGCGACGCGAGAAGACGGAACTAAATTTATCCCTCATATTTTAGAAATCGCTTTTGGAACTGACAGACCAACCTATGCACTCATTGATTTATTTTATGAAAAAAAAGAAGAGGAAGATGGAAAATCTATTTTCAAAATTCCATATCACATGGCTCCAATCTCCGTCGCTGTTTTCCCATTAATGAAAAAACTTGAACTTGTTGAAGTTGCTGAAAAAATAAACTCTTTGCTTGCAGATTCTTTTATTACTAACTATGACGAATCTGGAAGTATAGGTAAAAGATATTTGCGTTCAATGACTGCAGGAATTCCATTTGCTATAACCATTGATTTTGATAGTTTGAAAGATAATTCTGTGACTGTCAGAGATAGAGATACAGGGAAACAGGAAAGAATTAAAATTAATACTCTAAAAGAATTTTTACAAGAACGTTTACGTTCTGTTTAGTTGTCTCTACTAATTTAATACAATAGAAAGATTTAAATGAGATTTATTTATTTTTTGTTTGTATATGAAAGAACATCAAGGAAATCTACCCTTTGAAGATAGGCATTATTCTTTTGTAAAAATAATAATTCTTAGCCACGGTTGTGAACGTAAGTCTTCAGACGATCTTGCGCAGTTATTCTTAGATAATTGGCTATTTTCAAAGAATAATTTAGAGATACCAGGGACTTATCGCGATAGTTTCGAGTCAATTTGTGCTTTGAGTGAAGATGTTCGTCTTTTTGTATGCGGAAATTCATTAATTATAGAACAACGAAATTTAGAAGAGAATAGTCTTGAAATGTATTGCACTCCAAAAGGAGTTGATTCTCATTTTATTTTAGATGACATAGAAAAGATTTATCGAGAATTAAATTACGATATCACTAAATTGTAATATTTTTAGCAAGATTTAAATTTTAAGAGAAAGATAATAAAATTGATATTTTTAAGTATAATTTTTGTCTTAAACAAAGCTTATAAATAACTCTCTCTTAATTTAGTTATGAGTTTTGGTGATTTTATATTTTGGCCGTTTACAGCTGTATTCGTCGGAGTTTTAGCTATCTTTTCTATTGCAGTAATCTTATTTTGGATTTGGATACTTGTGGATTGTGCGAAACGCAAATTTAAAAATAATGTTGAAAAAATTGTTTGGATTGTGTTTATTGTATTTTGTCCAGGATTAGGAAGTCTTGTTTATTTTATAGTTATTAAATATCTTAATCCTCACGGATTGGTGTTGCAAAAATAAAATGGCTAAAACTTTAGGATTTATTTCTTTGAAAGGGGGCGTCGGAAAAACCACTCTTTCTGCGGCTGTTGCAACGCACCTTGTTAATGCTTATCATAAAAAAGTTTTATTGATAGACGCCAATTTTTCTGCGCCTAATTTAGGATTACATATGAATATTGTTTCGCCTCGCAGAACTATTCACGATGTTTTGAATGGAGATTCTGTTTCTTCGGCAATTCATCAGCAATATGGAGTTGATGTTATTCCTGGAAATTTTTTGCATAGTAAAGAAATAAATCCGATGCTTTTGAAAGATAAAATCGGGCATTTGAAAAATAATTATGATTTTGTTGTTCTTGATTCTTCTCCTTCTTTGAATGAGGAAATGCTTTCAACAATAATTGCTTCAGATTATATTTTCGCGGTTTCAACTCCCGATTATCCGACTTTAAGTTGCACGATGCGTGCTGCACAATTAGCAAAACAGAGACATCGTCCAATTTCAGGAATTATTGTTAATCAGTCTCATGGAAGTTACGATGTTTCATTACAAGAAATTCAGGAGTCTACTGGAATTCCCGTAGTTGCTAAAATAAAATATGATGATATCCAACATATGGCTCTTGCTGAAAGAGTTCCCGCACCATTATTTGCTTCTGGAACAAAATTTGTTTCTGAAATTGACAGATTTTGTAGAGCTTTGTTAGGCTTGCCAGAATATTCTTCTAAGTTTATGAAATTTTTTAGTGGTAGTGATGAACGCCTTGAAAAAGTAAATCGTGCAATTTTATCGAAAGAATTTTATACTGGCGCGTTCAAAAGGTAAATATAAAAAGAGATTTTGTTTTTCGATTTTATGGTTGTTGATAAAAACTGTGTTTTTTGTAAACTCGCTCGTGGAGATGTCCCTGAAAAAAAAGTTGCTGAAAATAATAATTTTTTTGCAGTAAGAGATATTAGTCCGACAACTGAAGGACATACTTTAATTATTCCCAAAAAACATTTCGTTACTTTATTAGATATTCCTACTAAACTTGGAGCAGATATGCTTGCTTTGACGAAAAAAGTTGCTAGCGATTTAATGGATGAAAAAAAAGGAGATGGATTTAATATTATTATGAATAATCTTACTGTTGCGGGGCAAGTTGTAATGCACGCTCATTTGCATGTTGTTCCTCGAAAAGAAGGCGATGGTTTGAGAAGTATGACTTGTTGATTTTAATTTTGTTCTTTGATAAAGCTTAAAAGACATCTTTAGCACTTTATTGGTGGCTATGTAGCTCAGTGGTAGAGCACTGCTCTCATAAAGTCGCAGTTCGCGAGAACGGATTTATCGCAAAACTGTGATTGGCGATAGGCAGGGGTCGAGAGTTCAATTCTCTCTATAGCCATCAGTGAGTTTATTAATCGATATTGCTTTTTGTTTTTATGGTAGATATTGAAAATATTGTTTTAAAACTTGGACAAATTGGATTGTGGATACAAGCAGTTGGTTTCGTGGTTGTTCTTTGGATTATTATTGAAGCGATAACTCTTTTTTATAATCGTAAAAGAAGATTGCTCTTGATAGATATTGATGAACGTTTGAAAAGAATTGAATCAAAAATAAATAAATTTTATAAAAAATAAATTATTCTGTTTGCGTTTTTGGTTGAGATAATTTAAGCAATTCGGCTTGCGCTGTTTTCTCTTTTGCTTTGTATAATCGTGCGATGTATCCCGCAATTTTATTACGGATTTTTTTACTCGGCATTGTGTTTCCAAGCATTTTCTTATTAGTATCAAACTCACCGTTAAACGGCAAGTCTGTAGACATAAGTTCTTTCGTTGCTCTCTTGACCATTAATGGTTTTATTCGACCCATATCTCTTTGTTAAAATCTGGCTTTAAAAGGATTTCTACGAGTTTATTTTTTAAATTTTGACTATTTCCTTATCTTTTAAATTAATTTTTTCGTGTTTTATGAGGTTACTCCATTCTTTATAATACTCTAAAGACTTCTTATCAATTTCTCCAGTAGACATAATCAATGCTGGCATTTTTTCTGCTTGAGCTTTTTGAAGAGCAATAGTTAAATCGTCCGAATTTATTTTCTTTTTTTCTTTTGCTATTAAATAAAATTCTTGTTTTCCAAATTGAGTGTTTGTTCTTATTTTAGCAACATATTCTTTCTTTTTAATTAGTATTTCAGATAAAACTTCAAAATCTTTATTTGCTAAAATCTCTTTTATATTTGTTAAAAATACTGAAGATATAAGTTTAATCTTTTCTTTTGGTGTTGTTTTCTCTTTAATTTTTTCAGTTATTTCTACTTCACTTTTTTGTGGAGAAGAATTTATCTTTTCTTCAGATTTATGTCTATCGTTCCCCTCTATAACTTCGCTCTTTAGATTGTGATCAGAACGTCTATCATAAGAAATTTGTTCTTTGACAAATTTCTTATTTTCTTCTGCTTGCAAAATTTCTTTTTTCTCCATAACTAATTCTTTTTCTTTAGGATTTATTTTTAAAGAAATTAGATTTTTCGCATCTTCGTTTGAAAGTGTATGGATTTTCCAGAATATTTTATTTTCTTGACCTTTCGATATTTGTATTTGAACTGCGAAATCTTTCAAGCTTCTTAGAGCAACTCTTATAGCTGGTTCTAGTTCATCATCTTGAAGAATTTGTTTATCTTTTAAATTTCCAAAAGCTTCTTTTTCTTTATTATTTAGATAATTTGCATATTTCTGGAGTTGTTCTTCTTGACCCAAAATATAATACAAAGGAGAACTGCCTACTCTCATGTGACTTATCTTTAATTTTTGTTCGCCGACTAATTCTGACATAAATGCAGAGGTAAATATATTTGAGATACCTATAGTATTAGCTAATTTTACGGGCAATTCTGGACCTCTTTGTCTGATTAAGTCCATTATTTTTTCTTTTGTTTGAAGAACTTTTTGCATATCTGACATGTAGTTTTTACAGAAGATGCTGTATAAATAGTTTTATGGTTTTAACCACGAAATTTCGTAATAAGTCACATCGTTTTCGTCATCTACTATTCCAATTAAAAGTTTTTTCTTTGTTGAATGTGCGACTCGGTTTTTTGCTGCAAAATCGTGCCAAGTGTGAGGTTCTGATTCGCGAACTGCGTATGCGAGCCAAATAGCATGGTCTTTGCCAGGTTTTCCGCCTTTTTTGTAAACTCGAAAATCTGCTCCAAATTTTAATGCAGTTTTTACTAAATATCCTTTTTCTCTAAGATTTTGAAATAGTGAAAGTTTTGTCTCTATTCTTTTATCGTGTTTTTTTGCTTTTTTTATTACTATTTCTGTTGAAACTTTTTTATTATTTATTAATATCTCTATTTGTTTTTTATATTGCAAAAAAATAGCCTCAAACCAAGAATATTCTATTCTTCCATTTATTTTTTCTCCAAAAAGAGAATTTTCATATAATGCGAATGCTTCTGAAGATGTTGAATGAATTTTATCGTTTGAAAGATGTGCTGTTATCA
>SICU01000021.1 GCA_009694755.1 Candidatus Pacearchaeota archaeon | reverse complement strand
CTGTAACTAATAACCGAACTTGTTTATTAACCAAAAACTCACGCAAAAAGCCAAAAAATTCTTTATCAATTAATTCAATCAATTTAACTTTTTCACGAGGTTTGTTATCGTGTCCAGGAATGTCTGTTTCCTTCAAATGAATATAAAAATAATCAAAAGAATCAGAATATTTTTTCAACATAGCAATTGCATGTTTAATAGCTAATTTCAATCCATCTTGTAAATGTGAATAAGCATCTATATCATTAAAAGAAGGATATGAAAACGTATTTGATTGCATTTCAAAAAACTTTGCAATTCCAATTTCTAAAGACATATATCCGAAACCCATCCATTTACCAGGCAATTTCCCAAAAGAAGCATTTCTATTTCCAGGATCCCGACACAAAATAAAATTTGCAGGAAATAATCCTTTTTTCTCTCTAAGAAGATTAATTTTAGAATTAGCCAAGATTACATAACTTCGTCTAATAAATGTATTAATCAAATCTGCAGATAGTTTAGAAGAAAAACTATCGTCATAAGATTCTGCAAATTTTATTTTCGAGTTTGAAGAAACTGAAAGCCCGTCAGAATAATCTGGATCAACATTTGAGAAATTAGAGGAAAAAACTCCTCTAAAAACAAGAACTGCTCTATGTCCAACAGTTGAAATCAATTCAAAGGAGTAAGGCAATTTAACTTTTGAATTGATTTCTTGCACTAACAATTTTGCTTCTTTCGTTGTCAAAGTTCTACCAGCACGCCTATCAATTAAATTGCAATTTTGCAAATTATCAATTGTAGAAAAATTACATCTCAAAGCCAAGTCTCCTTCTTTCAATTCAACACCTGCACCAAGAGCTTCAAGAACTCCACGAGAAACTTTACGATAGTTTTCTCCGAAAAGAGAAATAACTCCGCTTGAAGATTGGGGGGCAACACCTTCGGCAATAGGAAAACAATTTCCTATTTTTCCCTTAGAAGCAAAATAATCTAAATTTGGCGTTTTTGATTGTTCAAGAGGAGTTCTATCATTCAAAACAGAACAAGGCTCATCAGCAACTCCATCAAGAATTACAAATACTCCTTTCATGTTTAATATCTTCCCCATATTGTGAGCGAAGGCGAGATAGCAGATATTAAACAGACAAAAAGATTTTGAAAGTCAAAATTTTTTGTATATGAAATTTCTTTTTTTATTATAGAAATTTTCATATCTCAACAAGTAATAGAAAACTTATAAACCTTCCCCGCATTTTTAAAAACATGTTTAATCTACTCAAAGACAAGCTAAAATCTTGGCTCGGAAAACCAGAAATAAAAAAGAAGTCTAAAAAAAATACTGCAGCTCCGAAAATAAAAAAAGAAAAAAGTTCAAAAAAAACAAAATCAAAGAAAAAAGCGAAACAAGTAGAAGAAATTAAAACAATAGAAACACCAAAAATTGAAGAAGAAAAAGAAAATATCGGATTTTTCAGCAGGATATTTACAAAAACATCTACTTCAAAAATAACCCACGAACAAGTAGAAGAAATATTTCAAGATTTAGAAATAATTCTTCTTGAAAGTAATGTTGCACTTGAAGTAGTAGATAAAATAAAAGAAAATTTAATTAAAGAATTAGTCGGAACCGCTTCAAAAAAAGAAGAAATAAGCCAAAAAGTTTCTCAAATATTGAAAAATTCAATGAATGAAATAATGACTGAACCAGATGATTTAATAAAAGAAATAAAAAATTATTCTGGAAGTTATATCATTGTTTTCTTCGGAATTAATGGTTCTGGTAAAACTACTTCTATTGCTAAATTAGCCTACAAATTAAAAAAGGAAGGAATTAGCGTCGCATTAGCAGCTGCAGATACATTTAGAGCAGCTGCAGTTGAACAATTAGAAACTCACGCACAAAAAATAGGAGTTCCAATAATAAAAAGTCAATACGGTTCCGACCCAACTTCAGTAGCTTTTGATGCAAAACAATATGCCCAAAAAAATAAAATAAAATGTCTCTTAATTGATACTGCTGGCAGAATGTATACTAAAGAAAATTTAATAAAGCAAATGGAAAAATTAATCAGAGTAATTCAACCAAATAAAAAAATATTTGTCGGAGAAGCAATAACAGGTAACGATATGATTGAACAAGCAAAAACATTCAACGAAGCTATTGGAATTGACGGAGTAATTTTAAGCAAGGCAGATGTTGATGAAAAAGGCGGAACCGCTCTTTCAGTTTCATATGTAACTAAAAAACCAATTTACTTTTTAGGCACGGGACAAAAATACGAAGATTTAGAACCATTCACTAAAAAAACAATTCTTAAGAATTTGGGGTTATAAATAATAAATGGAAACTCAATTAAAAAAATTAAAATGTAAAGCTTGTGAAGGTTTAGAAGGTAATTTATCTACTGCACAAATTAAAAAATATCTTTCAACTCTAAATAACTGGAAGATAAAAAACAAAACACTTCATAAAGAATTCAAATTCTCTAATTTTAAAGAATCCCTACTATTCGCAAATAGAATAGGTTTTATTGCCGAGCAAGAAGGGCATCATCCAGACATAGAATTTGGTTGGGGCTATGCAAAAATCTCTCTTTTTACGCATTCATTAAAATGCATTTCAATAAATGACTTTATTGTAGCTGCTAAAATTGATAATATTTAACAGGCAACTTTTAATTGAAATGAATGAATGTAACCATGGCAATTAGTTTTTTTATTACAATCCAATAAAAATGGACACTGGAAACAATTTATATCTTTAAGACTTACATTATTACTTCTACCATAACTAATTTCAACTACTCTAGACTTATCTACTAGAGACTTATAGGGTAGAAATTTATGTACTAATTCTACAAGTAATTCATTGCTTTTATTATCTAATTCTATTACTGCTTGCATTGCTTTCATAAAAATCCCTCTAAAAGTCGATATATAAAGCTACTTATTTAATCTGAATCAATAATAAACTCATTACCCTCTGGATCAGCAATAACTGCATTCCAACCACCCCAAAACTGCTGTACTGGCTTTACTACTACTTTTACACCTAATTTTTTACATCTTGCAATAAACTTATGAATATCATCAACATAAAAAATAGCCGAGCTTCTTCCACCCACATTAAACTCTTTTTCAAACCCCTTAGCTCTTTTTGGATTAGCGGTTTCTATATAAAATATATTTTTACCAAGTTTCATTTCTAAAAATTCAGGAGGTCTAAATTCTACAACGTTCATTCCAAAAACTTCTTTATACCAATCCTTAGCTTTTGTAACATCTTTTACTCCAATAAGGTTTGCACCTAATTTTACATCCATATAATAATAAAAACCGCAACTTTATTAACCTTCGTTTTGCTTCAAATTTTATGTTAGGAAAGCTCTCAGAAGCGCTAAAAAAAGCAACGGATAAAATAGCGAATGCTATATTTTTAGATAAAAATTTAGTAGACTCGATAATAAAAGAATTACAGCGGTCTTTAATTGAAGCAGATGTAAACGTTCAGTTAGTTCTGGACATCACTGGTAAAATAAAAAAAGCCGCATTAGATGAACGATTGAAAGGCGTAGAAAAAAAAGAGCACATCATTAAACTTTTACACGAAGAGTTAAAAACAATTCTCGGAGAAAAAAGAATAATTGAATTGCAAAAAAGAAATGTATTTATTATGCTCGGATTATACGGAGCAGGTAAAACAACAACAATTTCAAAATTAGCACTCCATTACGGTAAACGTGGTGCAAAAGTTTGCGCGATAGGATTGGACGTCCACAGACCAGCAGCAACAACTCAATTAAAACAATTATGCGACAAACTAAACATTGCATGTTTTATAAAACCCGAAGAAAAAGACCCAGTGAAAATATGGAAACATTTTGAAAAAGAAATGGAAAAATATTCTTTAATTTTAGTAGACACAGCAGGAAGAGACGCATTAGACCAAGAATTAATAAAGGAAATTAAATCAATTTCAAAAATTGCGAAACCAACAGAAACACTTTTAGTAATCCCTGCAGATATTGGGCAAACAGCAAAAAAACAAGCATCTGTTTTCAAGGAAGCCGTAAATATCACAGGCGTAATAATCACAAGAATGGACTCCACAGCAAAAGCAGGAGGAGCATTAACAGCATGTCACGAAGCAAATGTTCCAGTAATTTTCATCGGAACAGGAGAGCAACCAGCAGACCTTGAATTATTCAACCCAGAAGCATTTCTTTCAAGACTTTTAGGTATGGGCGATTTAGAAAGCCTTATTGAAAAAATCCGCACAATAACTGATGAGAAAACTTTGGCAAAAACTCAAAAAAATATAGAAGAAGGAAAATTAACTTTGAGAGATGTTCAAGCTCAATTAGAGTCTATGGAGTCAATTGGTTCAATGGATAAAATTATGGGCATGATTCCAGGATTAGGAAATGTAAAACAAAAAATTTCACCTGAACAATTAGAACAACAAAAACAAAAAATGAAAAATTACAAAAACGCAGTCAATTCAATGACTCAATACGAAATAGAAAATCCAGAAATTATAGAAAAAGAAACAACAAGAATGCAAAGAATAAGCAAAGGTTCTGGAGTTCCAACGACAGATATTCGCATGTTAATCAAACAATATAAAATGCTTAAAGAAATGATTTCGTCTCAAAGTTCAATGGCCGAGGGTAAATTAGATAATAAATTGCTAATGAAAATGGCAAAGAAATTCGGCAAACGGAAATTTCATTAAACGAAATATTTATAAATTAGAAATTCGCTATAAAATATCTAAAGAAAAGTTCCGTAATTAAACAACATTTATATAATTAAAAATCATCTAATAAAGATACATGATGAAGAATAAATTATCAATTGGACTTAATATTTTATTAATAGTCGGAATGTTAGTCTCTCTACTTTTAACCTATTGGCATTTCACTCCATCTGTAAGTAAATTTTGCACATTTGGAACAGCATTAGATTGCGACATTGTAAATAAGAGCCCATATGCTAATTTAGACGGAATATCTTATTTGCTAACTATCGACTTTAATTTTCCATTACCCTTAATAGATATTTCAGAAATTAATTTTTTATTTGACCTTTTAACCTCAAACGCATTTATCGGATTTTTAACGTTTCTGCTAATCTTTCTTCTACGCACAAAATTCAGAAATAAAACTCTAGGGGGAATTACTCCAGAAAAAAATCTAAAATGGACAAGAAGATTATTATTGTTAGGCTTAATTTATGGAGCTTATCTTTTATTCATTCAAAGCTATATTTTGCAAACTTATTGCCTATTTTGTCTAATATTAGATACAATTCTTCTTACATCATTTATCATTTCAATGAATTTAAAAAAATGAAAAATAACAAAAAAAGTTCAAAATATATTTTAATTGGAATTATAGGTATATTAATAATTTTAGCATTTATTTTTTTAGGAAAAGATAAAAACAAATATTCTCGCGAATCAATAGATAACTTTGCAAAATGTATCACTGAAAAAGGAACTTTGATGTACGGAACATTCTGGTGTCCAAAATGTGCTAAGCAAAAAAAGATATTTGGTTCTTCTTTCAAATTCATAAATTACGTTGAATGTGACGCCAGAGGAGAAAATGAACAATCGCAATTATGTATTGAGAAAAAAGTAGAAAAATTTCCAGATTGGCAATTTCCAGATGAAAGCAGATTAGTAGAAGTTTTATCCTTAGAAAATTTAGCAACGCGAACTGGATGTCCAGTTCCCCAATAAGATGGTTGTAGAAATAGCTTTACCAACATTTTCAATTGTTCTAATTACTGCACTAATTGACTCAATAAATCCTTGTGCAATCGGAGTATTAATTTTACTTATAGCGACGCTCATGAATTTATCAAAGGACAAAACAAAAATGCTCAAAGTAGGAATAATTTATATTTCTGCAGTCTTCATAACATATTTAGCAGCGGGTTTTGGACTTTTGGCCATAATTCAAAAATTAGATATCAGCACACAATTAAGTTGGATAGTCGGAATCATAGTAATAATTTTAGGAGTTATAGAGATAAAAGATTTCTGGTGGTATGGACAAGGAATTAGTCTTCAAATTCCTCCAAAAAGAGCAGAACAGATAAAAAAAATGATAAAAAAAATATCAATTCCTGGAAGTATACTTTTAGGAATATTTGTAGCC
Source organism: Candidatus Pacearchaeota archaeon (assembly GCA_009694755.1). Classification (GTDB taxonomy): domain Archaea; phylum Nanobdellota; class Nanobdellia; order Pacearchaeales; family GW2011-AR1; genus SICU01. Next base: position 4,282 of record SICU01000021.1, on the reverse strand, counting down.
GCAGTTGAATTGCCTTGCACAGGCGGACCGTATTTGGCAATAACTACAATTCTAGCAAAAATCGGTTTTTCAGCAAAAGTATTCTTTTTACTAGTAGCCTATAATTTCATATTCGTCCTTCCACTAATAATTATTTTATTAATGATATTTTTAGGAATGAAAACTAAAAAAATAGGTAAATGGAAAAACGAAAAGAAAAAATGGATGAGACTATTTATCGGTTTAACGATGCTCGCATTAGGAATAGCCTTAATTTTATGGACTAAGGGAATAATCTCTTTCAGTCTTAATTAAAAATTCGTCCGAAATATCTTGAATTTTTAGTACAACTTAAAACGACAAATATAAAAATCAAATTAACTCTAAACTTAAATGAATGAAAAAATAATCGCTCAAGGGGCAGAAGCAATAATCATAAAACGAGGCAGATATGTCTTAAAAAATAGAATAGAAAAAAATTATAGACATCCAAAAATAGACGAAAAAATTCGCAAATTAAGAACGAGAGCAGAATTAAAATTATTAGAAAAGGCAAGTAAACTCATCAATGTTCCAAAAGTAATAGAATCAGATGAACAAAAGAAAATAATAGTTTTAGAGTTTATTCGAGGAGACAAATTAGCCGATGTTTTAGAACAACAAAAAGAAAGAAATATAATTTGCAGGAAAATAGGAAAATCTTTAGCAAAATTACACGATGCAGGAATAATCCACGGAGATTTAACAACAAGCAACTTGATATTGAAAAATAAAGATATTTATTTCATAGATTTCGGTTTAGGATTTCAGTCAAATAAAATAGAAGATAAAGCAGTAGATTTACATTTATTAAAGGAAGCTCTTGAATCAAAACACCCCTCAATATTTGAAAAATCTTATATCTCAATTCTCAAAGGTTACAAATCTTCTGTAAATTATAATAAAACAATCAAACAATTAGAATTTGTGGAAAAACGCGGAAGATATAAAGCACAATATTAAAAATCCGCGTCAAAATTATCTCAAATCATTAGAATTGTGAACGTTCGAATCTGAAATAGCCCTGCCCGGAACTCGTTACTCCGCAGCGAGTCTCCGAGTTCATGAGGAGGTTCGAGCAAGAGAGGAAGGAGATATTTCGAATCTGAAATAGCCCTGCCCGGATTAATTCAAATTGTTAAATTTGGATTTGCCAGAGTTCATCAGAACTATGAGCACTTCGAATCCGGAATAGCCCTGCCCGGATTCGAACCGGGGCTTCGGGCGCCAAAGGCCCGCGTCATTGACCACTAGACTACAGGGCTTTATACTCAAAGAGCAAAAACACTAATGCACTGAGAAATAAGACATAGTTAGTTTTTTAAACCCTCCCTTCACAATACAAATATGACTGAAAAAATAAAACTTCCAAAGTTGAATGTTTCCGATATTGAAAAAATAATCGTAGATTTAGGTAAACAAGGAGTTTCATCAGACAAGATTGGATTGATTTTAAGAGATCAACATGGAATACCAAAAGTGAAAACTCTTGGAATGAAAATCGGTAAAATTTTAGTAAAACATAATATGGAAAAAAGTCCTGAAAAAGTAAACACTCAGAAAAAAATAGAAAATTTACGCAAGCATTTCGCAGCAAATAAACACGATTATACTGCCCAAAGAAAAACAATTATGTACGCTGCAAGACTTAAAAAAATGGAGCGGTTATCAGCTAAATAACTACACCAACCATAATCTTAAAAAATCCAGTCATAACTCGAAATATGGAAACAAGCAATTTTATAAAACTCAAATGCAAAAGATGTAACAACGCTCAAATCACTTATGGAAGAGCAACTCTTTGGGTAAAATGTAAAAAATGCAATAAACTTTTATTAAGACCTCAAGGAGGAAAAGCTAAACTAAAAGCTTTCGTGAAAAATGTCTTCAAATAAAAAAAATGATTCAGATTCTTCGTTTTTAGAAAATAGGCAAAATGAAATTAAAGAACAAGACGTAGTTTTATGCACAGTAAATTTAATTGACAAAGCAAATGTTTTAGTTACTTTAGACGAATCTGGACTAAAAGGAAATATAATCTTTTCAGAGGTTTCGCCTGGAAGAATAAGAAATATGAGGGAATTCGTTTCAGTTGGTAAAAAAATAGTTTGTAAAATTCTCCGTAAAAGAGACGATTTATTAGAATTAAGCCTAAGAAGAGTTAGTGCAAAAGAAAGAGATGAAATTATGGATTATTATAAAAGAGAAAGAGTCCTTTCAAGTATTTTAAAAACAGTTTTGCACGATAAAACTACGGAAGTTATTGAGAAACTAAAAAAGGATAATTTTTCCGAAGACCTTTTAGAAAAAGTAAGAACACAACCAGAAATTTTAAAAGAATATGTCACAGCACAACAATTAGAACAATTGAAAAAAAATCTAACTGAAAAACAAGAAAAAGAAAAAGAAGTTCAAAAAAAGATTTTTATTAAATCAGATTCAGAATCAGGTATAAATTTAATAAAGGAAATTCTTCAAACAAATGAAGCAAATATTTCTTACCTCGGTTCAGGACAATTTTTATTAAGAGTTAAGGGCAAAGAATACAAACAAGCAAATAATCAATTAGATAAAGTTTTAGCAATAATGAAAGAAAAAGCAAAAACTCATAAAGTTCAGTTAGAGATAAAATGAAACTTCTATATTTTATAAACAAAGAAGGAAATAAAGTGTATACTCTAAAAAATTCAAAAGTTAGAAAAACAAAAGAAGCCCACTATAAATTCATAAAGTTCATCGAATATCCAAAAGAAGAAAGTAATTCAATCATCTAATTTCCCGTTTAACAATTTCAATATCTTTCTCCCACTCTCCAAGTAAAGAACGATTGTAAATAATCGCGGCAGGATGAAATAACGGAATAAGTTTAATTTGTTCGCCATTAAAATCAATCATTTTAATTTTTCCATGAACTGAAGTAATCCCAGGTTGTTTATTCATCAAATCAACATTATAGCCTGCAAGAAAAAATTTAGTAGCATAATTTCCTAAAGAACAAATCACACGAGGTTTTATTTCTTCAATTTGTTTCAAAAGCCAAGGAGTATGTGCCTTAATTTCTTCGGGTAGAGGTGCTCTATTTTCAGGAGGACGACATTTCAAGATATTTGCAATATAAACTTCATTCATACTCAAACCAACTTTCTCAAAAAGTTTATCTAAATTTTTCCCAGATGCACCAACGAAAGGCAAACCTTGTTCATCTTCATTTCTTCCAGGCGCTTCTCCAACAAAAAGAATAGGTGCTTGTAAATTTCCTCGTCCAATTACAATATTTTTACAATTTTTGCAAATGTCCGTATTCTTCGCAAGTTCAATAAAATCCATAGCTAACTCAAATAACAAACTTTAAAAAACACTTCTATAATAAAGAAGTATGATAGAAAAAACACTTATACTATTAAAACACGATTCAGTTTTCAGAGGACTAATTGGAAAAATAATAACCCGTTTTGAAGAAACAGGATTAAAAATAGTCGCTATAAAAATGGTTTGGCCAGACGAACATTTAGCAAAAAACCATTATTTTCTTGATGCACAATGGGCTCAAAATGTATTTGATAAAACAAAAGCAGGATATGAAAAAGATAACAAACCTTTTCCTTACAAAAACGCAATGCAATTAGGAGAGCAAATACAAAAATGGAATATACAATTTTTAAGCGAAGGCCCGGTTGTTGCAATAATTATTGAAGGTCCACACGCAATTGAAATTGTCAGAAAAATGGTTGGTTCAACAGAACCAAAATCTTCTCCTCCTGGGACAATAAGAGGAGATTTTGCAATGATAGAATCTTATGCCATCGCAGACAAAAACGCAAGAGTTTTAAGAAATCTTATTCACGCATCAGATTCCCAAATCAGTGCAGAACGAGAAATAGCGTTATGGTTTCAATCAAATGAAATTCATTCTTACAAAAAAGAACTTGACAAACATTTCTAAAAAAATTAAAAAATTTAGTTTAATCGCTGTTTTGATATTTGCGACAAAGATTTAAAAGCCGTTTAACTTCGCACATTATAAGCCCCCATAGTTTAACGGATAGAATACGACCTTGCGGAGGTCGGGACCGAGGTTCAATTCCTCGTGGGGGCGTGAATTGAACCTCGAGGACCTCAAAAATATTTTATAGATTTTTGACGGCCATCAAAATTCAGGTGAATTTTTCAGCAAACAAACTTCTTGTGCTCGAAGTGTTCCACACCCTAAAGACTTCAATTCCTTAAACTCGAAAGAGTTTGAGGTACAAGAAGTTCTGCTTCG
>SICU01000020.1 GCA_009694755.1 Candidatus Pacearchaeota archaeon | reverse complement strand
ATTTGTTGTGCAAACACTCCATAAGAAAATAAAATAATAAACACTAATAAAATAAACTTCTTTTTCATTAATTTTATTTATTTTTAAAGAATATAAATTATTCTAAACGCCTGCGCTCGGAATACTTCAATCACAAAGACTTAAGCTCATCAGAGTTGGATAGATTAGAAAATTGAAATTTTCTAAGTGTTGAAGTCACCAGAGCGACTTGCTCGCTATGTGTGCTTCGATTCCAGAATTTACGCCTGCGCCCGGAATCGAACCGGGAAATCCGTGAGGAAACTGGTTCTCAAGACCAGCGGAGTACCATTGTCCCACACAGGCAACAAGATTAGACTTACAATTTAGCTTTTAAAACTTTGTTAGGAAGAACAAAATATAATCTAAATCGAGAAAATATCTTCTTCAATTCTAAAAACTTTCTGCAAATGGAAATGACTTTCAAGGCAAAGCCTAAGGATATTCAAACCATTTGAAGAAAATAAACTATTGACTAAAAGTCAAAATAAAAAATTAATCAAATAGCGAGGCTAATCCAGCAGCAGATTCAGAAGGTTTCTCTTCTTTCTTCTCTTCTTTTGCAGGTGCAGAATGCGCAGCAGAAGGTGCAGCGACAGCCACGTTTGCATTTTCTAGTTCTGCGCCAATATCAACGCCATTCAAACTTGCAATTAATACTTTAAGTTTGGATTCGTCAACATGACTTCCAGTAGATTGAATAACTTTTTTCAAACTTTCTTCACTAACTGGATGTCCTAGCTTATGCAATAACAAAGCTCCGTAAATATATTCCATTAAACGTCCTCCTTTATTGGTTGATCATTAACGTACAATTTTCCGATTGCTTTTTCTTCAGCAAACGCTTTAGCAATGAAATATTTAATAGTGTTTTTAGTAGGATATTTAAGAGCAATTGCAAATCCAAAAGATTTACGAACCATTTCACGAAGAGATTCAAGAGTTCCAGGTTTGTCAATCATTAAATCAGTATAAACTTTATCTTCTTTACCATCAAATGCAGCGATAGGAAGGAAACCTACTTTCATAGGACTAACATTTAATTTTCCAAGAACACTTGCAACATTTGCCTTTATCGTTTCGCCCTTTTTAACGACGGTAGCGCCTTTTATAATTTCAAGTTTTCCTTCAACAACTTTAACTTTCAATCCAACTGCGCCCAATTCAGAAATCGCAGGACCTGCTACAAGTTCAGTTGGCCCAGGTTCAACTTCAATATCATAAGGTGCAATATCTCCAGTTTTAGCACGTCTTGAACTCTGAAAATCAATAAGCATACTAGATAATTCAAAAGGTTCCATGTCGGAGAAAAGCAAAACATAATCTGCTTGCAAATTACTTTTTAATTGTTGTAATGTTCCTTTTTCAGTTGCCTCAATCGCTTTTGAAATTGTGCTTTTCTTAGCCACTTTCAAATCAGCTGCACCACGCAATTTTTTCTTAATTTCGTGAAATTGTTTTCCAGGCAAACCCTTACAAGATGCTAACAAAACAGTTCTATTTCTCTGCATTTTCATCGTTAATTCTTTAACAAGTTTTTTTTTCGATTCTGAAACTGTAGAAATTATCTCTTTTTTTTCTTTCATTATTTAATATGTACCTCAACAGGTTTCGTCATTGTAAATTTGACAAGAACATTACGAACATTATCTTTTTTAGTAGGCAAAGCACTTACTAATCCTTGATAAATTGAATTAATATTTTCTATGATCTGTTCATCTTTCATATCTGTTTTTCCAACCGCGATTTTTACGCTTCCTTCTTTAACGCGTATTTTAATAGAATTCGCCATATTTTTCAGAGTTTTTTTAATTTCTTCAGGAGAGTCTTGTAACATAATTCCTAATTGAGGAGAAGGCATTTTTCCACTTGGACCCAAGACTTTACCGAATGCTGTAGCAACGGATGGCATCAGAGAAACGTGAGCAATAAAGAAATCATAATCTTTAATTAAATTTTTTAATAACATTTTATCACTATATTTAGCAAATTCAGGTTTTGTAATTGTAGAAACCAAATCACTTTTAGCATTCAAGAAAGCACAAATTCTTTTTTCTTTGAATTTGTGAGGAATAGAAACTATTGGAGAGAGATTAACTTTTCTAAAATCAAGTCCTTTCAAATTTATAATTAAATCAACGGTTTGTTTGAACTTTCGTTCTTTTTCATTTCTTAATTCTTTAAGTGCTTGTGTAACTTCCATGTTTTTTTGTGTCTTCTACGGTATGCTTTAACTCATATAATTGCAGAGTCAAAGACGTAGTTTAATGACTTAAGTGCGTGATAAAATTGCTTTATAAAACTTGTGTTTCAAAAACTTTTTTAAAATTTAAGCCTAATGCTTATCTAACGCACTAAGATATTCTTTAATTCTACCGATAGTTTGAGGAATTAAAAATTGCTCAATTTTATTTTCAAAAAGTTCATGGAGCGACAAAAATTCAGAAATATTATATAAATTATTTTTTTTATCAACAATCATCAAGTCTCTCAATCTTTTTAGTTGTCTTCTGATATTACTTTCAGCAATTCCTTTAATTTCAAGAGAATGTTCTTTTCTTTTATTCGTAACTAAATCCACAACTTCAAAAGAGGTCAACTCACGTTTTTCTTTTCGTGCATCATCCAAAACAAGCAATACATCAACAATAACGTCACGAGAATCTCCTGGTTGCAACAAACCAATACTCAAACAAATTTTTCTAACAATTTCTCGTTTTGAAGCGTCGTAAGGTTTTTCATATTTTCTAAGAGTAATTTCGTGTAACGGCAAATCTCTAACCATAGTCAACACAAAACAATAATGATTATAAATCTAACTCACACAAAACATAAATGGAATTAGTAGCATTTTTAGGCGAAGATAAGGAAACGTGGGGACAAGTAACTGGTTTAATAAATCACGGAGATTGGGATAAAATTATTTTAGTAAAATCAAAATCTTCTGACGATTACGATTCTCAAAAAACAGTAGAAACAATTATCGTAGATACTTCAAAACCATTATTAGATTTAAAAGAAGAAATAATTAACAAATTAAGAAAAACTTTTCAAGGATTCGACGTCAATGTTTCAATAGCTTCAGGAAACGGAAAAGAACATATGGCTTTAATCAGTGCACTTCTTTCAATTCCCGTAGGAATAAGATTAGTTGTTTTCACAAAAAACGGCGTTGAATTTATTAATTAAACAAAAGATTAAACAACCATTTAACCATCATAAGACTAAGTAACAGCAAGATAACCCAAGTTATTCCAGCATAAGCTTTTTTCGCAATATTATCGTTTCCAGTAATTCCTGCAATCGTAAGGTAAAAGAACCTACCACCATCAAGAACCGCAACAGGTAACATGTTCATCAAAGCAACGAGAATGTTAATCATTACAACCCACCACAATAAATCATAAATGAATTGCACTAAATTTCCATCCCAAGTTGGAACATATCTTGTATTAGGTTCTTTTATTTTAGAAAATATACTTTGTATTTTACCTCTTAAACCTTCAGTGTTAGTCGCGTAAAATCCAATTCCCAAATATGCTCTCCCATTTTTTTCAGAAGGCACAAATTCATATCTGTGTTGAACTTCTTCATTATCTACAGTTGTAACAATTATATTTTTTTCAAGAGTTAAACTCTGCAAAACTTCTGTCAAGTCTGCTTGATTTCTTATAATTTTACCGTCAATTGAAGTTATAGCTCCGACTAAATTTTCGCGTATCGCAGGAGCATCTTCAAACACAATAATTTGTTCATTATCATTCAATATTTCAGAAGTCAACATTTGTTGAGGCACATAGTAATTCTTTCCATCTATTTTCAATTTGTTCAATCCTTCGTGAGTCAAATTATAAATTGAGCCAACAGAAGTAACGCTATAATTCTCAACATGAGTTATATCTGAAACATTCACAGCACTTTGAGCGTATACATTAAACATAACTCCTCCAGCTGAAAAACTAACTGCAAAGAATCCCCACATGATAAGCCCAAATAAAATAGTCATTAAAATATTCGCAAAAGTTCCCGCCGCTAAAATAGAGAGCTGATGTTTCTTAGGAGCTTTAGACATTTGTTTTTCATCTGGTTCTACAAATGCTCCAAAGAATGGCCCAAAAAATGCAAGTCCAGTAGTCTTAACTTTTATTCCCCATAATCTCGCAAAAATTCCGTGAGCACATTCATGTGAAACTGCAACAATCGCAAGTGCAACTAAAAAGTAAGTGAAATATAATGGTGGAAAGAAAGACTCAAGTCCAAATAATTTAGGAAAATACGGAATTAACGGAGCAAGAGGAGGCAAATTTTTCAATTGGTCTGGTATCGGAGAAGAAATATACACCCACACAGTTTTTCCAATCATATAAATGATACTTCCCATTAAAATATAACCTGAAGTAATAACGACGTAACTCAATGGTTTCAAAATTCGCTCAAATTTTTTAGCAGTCCAATCAATAAATTTCAAACCAACTTTCGTATGGTATAAAAACATCCATCCTTGACGTTTCAAATTTTCACGATTTTTGCGTAAAATAAAAAAAGTTATAATTCCAAATAATACCATAAAAACTACGTCGTATACTACAAATGAACCCATTTTTTAAATTACTTATTTTTCTTCATGCTGATCGGTCGGAAATTGTGTTTCCCACAACGTCGGCAAATAATAGTCTTCGAAATAACTTTCAAAGCTTCAGTTCTCATTTTTTGAGTGCAGTTTTTACAGACAAATACATTTCTAAACATTCTTTGTTGTGCTGCTGGTAATTTCGTCCCCATATTAATTTAATATCCTCATTACAACTCGCTTACCTTCAACATCCCAATATTCAACTTGTTGTTCAGCAAATAATTTATCTTTAAGTTCTTCATCATAAATTAAATCTATTGTTTCAAAACTTTCCATATCCATAACGCTTACTCTGTCCCCATTAACTGTTAAAATTTGCGCACGTTTTTTTTCTACAAGAGGAACTTCCATATTTTCACTTCCAGGAATAACTCCAATTCTCTTTTTTCTATCAAAAATTCCTACGACTTCCATACGACATTTCATGCTTCCGTGTTTTCCAGTTTTACTTTGGTCATTAGTTTTTACAACGCACGGAACTCCGTCCCATAAAAGAGTTGTTCCAGGTTTTGCATGTAAGGCTGGGAGTAATTTTAAGACCATAATTTAATTTTTACAAGAGCATTTATAAAACCTTCGTTGTCCCGTGTCAAATGGTTCAAATCATTTTACTTTTTTAAATATTAATTAAAAATCTCCAAATTAATTTAAAAATAAAATTTATCTAATCCCAATTAAAGAAACTCAAACAAACACTTCGATATGAAAGTTTTTTAAAGTCGCATGTTAGTGAAAAGAGAGATGGACGATTCAAATAAAATACGCGACGAAATCAAAGCAGGAGATTGCATTGAAATAATTTTCACAGGTTATGTAGATGGAAAAACTTTTGATTCAAATGTTGCTGAAGATTTAAAAAAAGTAAACGAAAAAGCAGAACCAGAAAGAACAATTCTTTTTGTAGGCAAAAGAATGGTTGTTCCGGGATTAGATAAGGCCTTCATCGGAAAAAAGTTAAACACAGAATACAAAATAAAAATTTCATCAGAAGAAGGTTTTGGTGCGAGAAGAAGAGAATTAGTTAAAACAATTCCTCTAAAAGTTTTCGTGCAACAGAGAGTTATGCCCAAACCAGGAGCCTCATTTATTTTAGATAATCAATTAGCGAGAATAATCACTGTTTCGGGTGCAAGAGTAATAACTGATTTCAACAATCCTCTTTCTGGGAAAGAATTAGATTACAAATTCACAATAACCAAGTTAGTTACAGATATAAAAGACAGAACAGAAGCCACTTGTAAAATTTTGTTGAGATTCGTTCCAGAAATAACTATTTCAGGAAATGAAGTAACTCTCAAAGGTCCCAAAGTCTTGAAAATGTTTATTGAAAAAAATCAAGACAAATTTAAAGAGTTAATTGGATTTCCAGTCATATTTCAAGAAGTCGAAGTTCATAAAGAACAAGTTCAAGAAGCAAAATAGATATAACTAATTAGCACAATATCTTCATTTTTAAAATTTAATCAAAAAGTAATCAAACACATTGAACACCTCAAAGTCCTCACAAAGTTAAGAGAAGGACTTTTCAGTTGGTGCTCAATTCATCAAAAATCAAGGATTTTTGATCACCTAGAAATTCAGTGAATTTCTATGCCTCGCAATGCAATGCATTGCTTAGTTTGGATGCAAACAAATTCTAATCATCGAGAAGAATTTGTTGCACAGAAATTTGTAGTTCTAAACAAATTTCTTGTGATCGACGTTCCGACCACACACTAAAGAATATGTCTTTAGGGAGGAACGATTGACATAATGCTTATAAATCCAATATAATTTGCTAATCTATGGTAGGTGATTTCGGAGATTCTGATTTAAAGTCTGTTTCAACAATTGATAAAGAATTAGAAATATTAGTTCATCGTCAAGGTGCAAGAGTAAAAGTTGTAGGCTGTGGTGGTGGGGGCGGAAACTCGATTTCTAGAATGAAAGAAATAGGAATAAAAGGTTGCGAAGTAATTGCAATAAATACGGACGCTCAAGATTTACTTTATACAAATGCAGACGCAAAAATATTAATCGGACGAGAATTAACCGGCGGACTCGGTGCAGGAAGCAATCCTAAAATCGGAGAAGAAGCCGCAAAAGAATCCGAGCAAGAAATTAGAAAAAGATTAGCTAATGCAGATTTAGTTTTCATAACTTGTGGTTTGGGTGGAGGAACCGGAACTGGTTCAGCACCCGTCGTCGCAGATTTAGCAAAAAAAGCAGGCGCATTAGTCATCGCAATTGTCACACTTCCATTTACAGTAGAAGGACAAAAAAGAATCGAAAACGCACAGTATGGTTTAGAACGTTTAGAACAAATAGCAGACACTTTAATTATCATTCCCAACGATAAATTATTAGAACTCGCACCAGAACTTCCTATTCAAACCGCTTTTAAAGTTGCAGACGAGATTTTAACAAATTCAGTTAAAGGAATAGCTGAATTAATAACTACGTCTGGTTTAGTAAATTTAGATTTCGCGGACGTCAAAGCAGTAATGTCTAACGGAGGAGTTTCACTAATAGGTATCGGAGAATCAGACAGCGCACACAACAGAGCAATCGAAGCAGTAGAAAGGGCAATTCATAATCCATTATTAGATGTAAACATCGAATCAGCAAAAGGAGTATTAGTCAACGTTATCGGTGGCCCAGATATGTCTTTAGATGAATATACTCAAGTAATGAGAGAATTAAGCACAAAAGTTGCAATCGGCACAAAAATAATCTCCGGAGCAAAGATATTACCAGATATGGAAAAAAATATTAAAGTTCTTTTGATAGTAACTGGCGTCCAGAGTCCTCAAATGTCCGGTTCAAGCTCGATATATAACTCTCAAAATAATACAAGTCTCGGCAACGAATTAGGTATCAATTTTATAAGCGAATAATTTTTAAACACACAAAACTTAAAATAATATGGAAAAGCTAAAATCTTTTTTTTCTCAATGTGTCAGAGTTTGGCGAGTTCTTAGAAAGCCTACAAAGGCAGAATTCATAATGATTTCAAAAGTTTCTGGAATAGGAATTTTAGCACTTGGTCTCATCGGATTTTTAATCGGTGCAATGATGAAATCTTTTAGTTAAGTTTATTTAATTATTCTCCCTACTAATTATGATCTATACAAATTCACTTAAAATAAAAAATTCTCAAATTAATCGCAAAGGTGTTTTTACAAATATCACCCGTTATTCATGTTAAAAAAAATTTAAAAAATAAAATCGCAAAATTTATATACCCTAAAAATTCTCTCTGATTACTACTTCTTGTTATCAAGTCGTAGTCGGAACTGATAAAAATGATATTTATATTAAAAGTAACCACGAATAAAGAAGAACGTGCTATGGAGATGATTCACGAACGCACAATCACAAAACAATTACAAGTTTTTTCAATCGCTCGTCCTCACGGCCTTAAAGGTTATTTAATTCTTGAAGCAGCAAACAGAGATGCTATCGAAGAAGCGGCATTCAATTTACCGTATGTAAAAGGAATAATTGGAAAAACTGTAACTTATGATGAAGTAAAAAATATGATACAACCAGAAGTTCAAGATATTAATATCGAAGTCGGAGACATTGTTGAAATGATTGCGGACCATTTCAAAAACGAAAAAGGAAAAATCACGCGTATCGATAAAAAGAAAGGCGAAGTAGTTGTTTCTCTTCTTGGTGCAGCAGTTCCAATTCCAGTTACAGTAAAAATAGATAACGTAAGAGTTATAAGGCGTGAATCTCAACAGGCGGAGGAAGAAAATGCCGATAATTAAATTAATCGTAGATGGAGGGGCAATGAAGCCCGGCCCAACAATAGCTCAGCAACTTGGCCCAATGGGAATTAATATTGGAAAAGTTATTGAAGATGTAAATAAAGCGACAGCAGGTTTCAAAGGAGTTAAAGTTCCAATCGCATTAAATGTAGATGCAAAAACAAAAAAATACGAAATAACCGTTTCATCTCCACCAGTTGCAGAATTACTTAAGAAAGAATTAGGTTTAGAAAAAGGTTCGGGAGATGCAGGAAAAGCAAAAATCGGAAATGCAGCGATTGAACAAATAATTAATATTGCGAAAACAAAAATGCCAAATATGCTTGCACGTGATTTAAAAAATGCAGTTAAGTTAGTTTTAGGTTCATGCGTTTCATTAGGACTTTTAGTAGAAAATCAAAGTCCAGTAGAAGTTATACGAGAAGTCAACGAAGGAAAATTTGATAATGAAATTGTAAATGAAAAGACAGAAGTTACTCCTCTTAAAAAAGCAGAATTGTTAGCTTACTTTACAAAAGTTCAATCTCAACAAGAAGCTCGTGCAAAAGCTACAGCAGAAGCAGTGGCTGCCGCAGAAGCAGCAAAAGCAGCAGCTGCACCAGTCGCTACAGCAACACCTTCAGCTACGCCAGTTGCAGGTGCGAAAACAGCAGATGCAAAAGCTCCTGCAAAAGCTCCTGCAAAAGCTCCTGCAAAAGCTCCTGCGAAGAAATAATTTTTTTTCTTTCAAGCACAAATTTAAATATAGCTCAAAACAATTTTCTTATAGGGGGCTGTAGTCTAGTCTGGTTAGGATCTGAGGTTTGGGACTTCATGGCCCCGGTTCAAATCCGGGCAGCCCCATTCAGAACTTTCAGTTCTGTTGCGGATTTTAATTGTTTTCGGTTCATATCACTTCAATTCGGTTAGTGAGAATTGAAGTATCCGAAACGCTTTGCGTTTCGTGAGCGGGCAGCCCCATTCAGAACTTTCAGTTCTGTTGTGTTTATTTTCAAAATTGAAAAATTGAAACTCTAACAAGTTTTAAAAACCCACAATTTCAATCATCAATATGGTAAAGACAAAAAAAGTAAAAGCAGCTGGAAAATTCGGCGCAGGATATGGAACTTCATTGAGAAATAGATTCAATGCAATTGAAATTTTTCAAAGAAAAAAACAAAATTGTCCGCATTGTAAAAAATCTGGAGTAAAAAGATTGGCTGCAGGAATTTGGAATTGCGAAAAATGCGGTGCTAAATTTGCAGGACACGCTTATACACTAAATAAATAAATGCAAAACTTTTTAAATCAAAAATTCAAAACATAAATATGACTCAATACAAATGTTTCAAATGCGGTAAAGTAGTTAACAATAAAGTATTGGATAAAAGATTCAATTGTGTCCATTGCAATTCAAAAATATTCTATAAACCAAGAACGCATGTCGTCAAGATTAAAGCTCTATGAATTCGCAATTTGATGCTGATTCACAGCAAAAATTTCAAGAACTTCAAATTTTAGAACAAAATCTTCAAAGTTTACTTATGCAAAAACAAAATACACATATAGAACTAAGTGAAACATCTAATGCTTTAGATGAAGTAAAAAAATCAAACGATACAATTTATAAAATGGTTGGTTCAATAATGGTAGTTGTTGAAAAAGAGTTAACAATAAAAGAATTAGAAGAAAAAATAAAAGTTTCAGAAATTCGTTCAGAGTCGATATCAAAACAGGAAAAAATAATTGATGCAAAAGCTAAAGAAATACAACAAGAAATAAAAATTCTTCTTGAAAAAAATTCCTCTTCGACAAAAGACAAATCACAATAATTTTTTAATTATCAGAAAAAACCATTTCCGAGGTGTAAAATAAAATCCTCGTCGGATTTTAGATGTTCAAAAATGTATATTTTTATTACGATAATATTTATATACTACGCAATTCAAAAATGTGTATGGCATTTAATTTTAAAGGGGTGTTTAACAAAGCACAAGCATGCGATGATTATGTAGAGCTAGATGTTAGTGCTCCAAAATCTCAAAAAGAAAAAATAAAAATCAGACCTTTCACTTTGAAAAAGTATGATGATATCAATGAAATTCTTACAGCTCTAAGAGAAGGATATACTATCGCTTTTATTGATATTAAACAATTAAAAAGCAAAGATATTATTGAACTTAAAAGAGCAATGACTAAAATCAAAAAAACAGTCGATGCAATGGAAGGTTCAATCGCTGGATTTGGAGACAATGCAGTTA
>SICU01000001.1 GCA_009694755.1 Candidatus Pacearchaeota archaeon | reverse complement strand
TAGGATTTTTTTCACAGCTTCTTTAATTCCAGATATAAATTATATTTCAGCTCTTTCATGATTTTTTCGGATTATATCTCCAAATTTCATAGCATTAATTGAGGTCATAATCTTTCTTAAAAACTTCAATTTTTAAACTTTTCCATAGTGTATTCCCTTTAAAGTTACAACATAAAAGAAACATTTATATAGCTTATATTTTGCTACTTATCTATGATAATAAAATCAGAAATAGTAAATAAAGTAAGAGAAAACTTTGATTTAAATATTTACGAGACAAAAGTTTGGTTAGCATTACTTTCTAAAGGAGTCGTAACTGCTGGTGAAACTGCAGAAATTTCAGGAGTTCCAAGAAGCAGAACTTACGATGTTCTAGAATCTCTTACTAAAAGAGGATTTGCAATTATAAAAGTCGGCAAGCCGGTAAAATATATCGCAGTTGAACCAAAGACAGTTGTTGAAAGAATGCAAACAAATGTAATGAACAAAGCTCAAGAAAAAGTAACAACTTTATCAAATTTGAAAGGAACTTCAGAATACAATGAGTTACTTACTTTGCACAGAGACGGAATTTCCCCAATAAAATTAGAAGAATTATCTGGACATATAACTGGTAGAGCAAATATTTTATCAAAGTTAAAAGAAATGATTGGCACAGCAGAAAAAGAAATTCTCATACACACAACTATCGAAGATTTTGAAGATAAATCGAGAGTATTAATTTCAGTTCTCAGAGGAATTAATCAAGAAAAAGTAAAACTCAAAATAAGTTTGAACGGAGACCAATACAAAATTCGAAGATTTGCTTCAAGAAACGATTTGAAAATAAAAGAATCTGAACAAAATGGAAAATACTTTATCATAGACAAGAAAGAATTACTTTTAATGATTAATCCCGAAATTGCAGAAAAAGAAGTTGGTATTTGGGTAAACTCTCCATATTTCGCAAATTCATTTACAACAATGCTTGACAAGTTGGTCAGGAATTAACATGGAACAAGATTACATATTACGTATCTCTCCAGCAAAATCCGGTTTGTTCTCAGCAACAAAATTAGAGGCAATAATCTCCGAGCCAGATGGAAGAGTTATTCTTAATTTTGATGAAGATACACCAATAGAGTTAGTTAGAGGAATAACTAACACTATTACTTTTTATCATCATATATTAGAATGTGGAAGGTCAATCCATTTCGCAGAACCTAAAAGAGATACAGATGCGAGAACAGTGGACGATGAATTAGGTGAATTAAAACCGATATTATTTAATTATTTAGCATTATATAATAGTACCAGATGAGTCGGTATAATGGGATAGAATAAACATAAATAAAATGCCCGAATTAAAAAAAGAATACTAAGGAAAAGAAGAAGTTATTGTTTACAGATTGATAGATGAAGATGGACACATTGTTAGTTATCTAATTGGTTGCGCAAAGACAGAAGAAACCATTCCTCTTTTCTTAGCCCGTGTTCAATTGGGAGAATACAAAGGGGTAGAAGTTATCAATTTATTTAATTTCTGGATTTAATACCTCGATGCTCTGCATCGACCAGAAATTAAACTGCAAAGTCTTTCTAGACTTTGAGGTGCTCAAAGTTTTCCACAGATAAACTTTGACATTAGAAATTTTTGAGAATTTCTTTATTTAAAGGAATAAATGAAAGAGGAATATCTAAAATAAAAGGAACACTTGCCCACAAAGTAAGCCACGAAGGAATCGAAATAACTCCATTCGATATAGAATCAGAGCTTTGCGAGCCATCTACAAGACAAAATATAGACTTAGGATATTTAAGGCAAAGTACAAAGATTATTGAAATAGATTTTTGGGTTATATTTTATTCTATACTCATAGACACAATATGCATCTGTGCCATCATTTTTTTATTAGCCATTTTCCAAGAATCTAAGAAAGCGCGAGCATCGTTGAGAACTGGAAGACGTGCGTGCCATCTTTTGTTTTTTACAAAAGTAGATGAATGTTGAGATTTAAATCTTGAAGAATGTTTTTTCATTTCAATAGGTGGCCCAATACGAATAATTTCTTTTTTCGGAATTAAAGAAATATATACATTACCAATTTGTTCTCCAGAATAGAAAAAGTCCAGATTTTTAACATTAAAATAAATATTTAATTCACGATGTAAGACTTCGGTAAATTTTTTCAGTTTAGTTCCAGCAATATCTCCGTGTTGTTTATCTGTGCTCAAAGTAATTGCTAAAAATTCCTGTTTATTTTTTAGAGCCTTATTTTTCAAAATACTTATTTCAGGTTCACGCAAAATAAAAAATTCAAAAGAAGGTTTTTTCAAGAAACGTTTGATTGAATTTTGAAGTTTAACCAAAGTGTCTCTGCTCAATGCGGCAAGAGCATTTCTTTCTTTATAAGTTGGGTCAATTAAAATTATAGGCGAATGTAATTTAGCTTCGTTAAGTTGAATAAACACTTCGTTTTTATTTTTATAATCTTTTTCAATATCTATCACATCCCTTTGATTTGCATCAAATTTCAATAAGGCTTTAATAAGTTTTAGAAAACTTTTATATTTTATTATCAATAATTCAACAGTATATCCTGAAAATCCTCGAACATAAGTTTCGGCACCATAAACTCTTTGAGCTTTGAAAAATTGTTTCGTTAATCTCACTTGGTCTTCAATTCCTTTTAATCTTTTAGTAACATAAGGCACGTGAAAATAACTTAAATCGGTAATATTTCTTTCCTCTTTAGGTTTTTTTATTTTTGTAACTGGAATAACTTCAAAATAATTTTTTGAATCAGCATGATAAACTCTAAAATAGTCTCTACTTCCGTGAATTTTTTCAAAGCGTAATTCGAGTCGATTGCACATTGGAACTAAAATTTTTTCAAGTTCACTAGAAATTTGAACATACTTCCAATTAAATCTTATAAATACATCAACATCATATTGTTTAGATTTCAAAAAAGTATTTTTTGCAAAACTTCCTCCAATGAAAACTTCAGCTTCAACCTCATTAACTTTCAATTCATTACGCAAATCTTTAACAAATTTCGCAGTTAAATCTTTTATCGGTTTCAATTCATATTTGACAGGTTTTAACTTAACCGTTTGCTCACGCAATATTTTTTGAAGAGAGTCACCCATAAATTAGAATATTCGGAGTTGTTTATAAAACTTTTTTCCCAAGTTAATTAGCTAAATCAAGATTTAGATTTAATTGCAGAAGATAAATCTATTACATATTTCCCTTCTTCCAGTTTGTAAACTAACGGACGATTTTTATTAAACAAATTAGGCACATCAAGAACATATTTGCCTGGAGCAGTAATCACGACGCTTTCAAAATCTAAAATTATCGGAGAGTCTATTTCTTTTAAGCCAACAATTTCGCGAACATCTTGCTCGATATTTCGTTTATCTTCGTGAGTAAGTTCCATAAGTGGAGCTACAACAGAATTTGGAGAAACACCCCGAGCTTGTTGAATTTTAAGCATTTTATCAGCAGTAACATAAAAGAAAAATTTACCTCCACATTTTGAACATCCTTGAAGAGTTTCACGAGCACCATCTTCATACAATACAGAACAATGAATACATTGATTAGGCATAAAATAAATTAAAATTTAAAGTTAATAAAGATTTAGCAAATTAATTATCCTAAGAAAATTTCAAGTTTGCTCGGGTCTTTCTTAATTTCTTTAACTATTGAAGCAGGCCCAATTACTGTTAAAGAAGTAGTATCTCCAGTCAAACCTCTTGCAAGTCCGCGACGCATTTTCAATAAAAAGCTGTCTTCTTTATTTCCCGGGTCAATAACGGCAAGTTCAATTCCTTTAAAGTTTTTAATATGGTCAACCATAGTCATAGTATCTTCAATAAGTCTTATTTCTTCTTCTGGCCTCAAACGTCCTTGCAAAATTATTACTTTATTTCCTAAAATTAATTGCAATAACTTTTTAACTCTTTCAGTAATTGTCAATTCACGAATTTCAGAAAAAGGCATAATATGTAAACTCAGACCTTTAAACTTCGGAGACTTTTTCATTTTTATTTTTTACCTCTTTTTTATTTAAATCTTTTTAGTTAACTTGAATAAAGCTGTATAAAATTCATCCATATTCAAAGCTTTTTTAGCAGAAATGCCTACAACATTATATTCTGGAAACGCCGCTTCAATTTTTTTAGCATCCGCTTTTTTCAAATCAATTTTATTAGCAACAATTAACACTGGAATCTTGCGAGCCAATAAATTCCCTATAATCGTAATATTAACTTGTGAATAAGGATTTTCAGAGGCATCAAGAACGACAATAACTGCATCCATATCATCAAGCCACTTTATTGCCTCAATAATTCCTTGAGTGGCTTCTTTAGCTCGTTTTTTAGCTTCCTGTTTAGGAACACCATGATGGAGGAAATCTTCATAATCTATTTTTGTAGCTATTCCAGGAGTGTCAATCAATTTAAGCATCAATTTTTTTCCCTTATGTTCAATTTCAACTTTTTCTTTAAATTGAACTTCACGAGTTTCGTGAGGGATATCGCTAACAGAACCTAATTCTTCTCCAGTCCAGTCTTTACATAGTAAATTAGCCAAGCTAGTTTTACCAGCATTAGGTGGTCCATAAAATCCTATTTTTATGTTGTCTTTCCGACGGAAAAATCCTCCGAAAAGTTTAGATAATATCTTAATCATATGTTAATTAAAAGATTGCCTTTTAATAAATCTTGCGTCAATCAAAGAACCTTGTTTTGTTGAAAGTTTTTCAATAGTTTGTTTATGTTGTTTGTGAGTAAATAGTGGTATTTCAAACAAGCCCGTGCGTTTTCCAGATATTTTATTGAACGCAAAATTGATTTTTTCAGAAGTCCATCCTTGATTTAATAATTTTGATTTAATATTTAAATCATCTACTTTGCTACGTCGTGCAGAATAAATAAAGTTGATCAAATTATACAATTCATTTTCTTCGGAAAATAATTTTTTCTGATAATTTTTCTTATACCATTCTTGAATTATAATATAAACAATAACAAATGCAAGTCCTAAAATTATCCAACTTATAATTGAAAATTTAAGCCATTTACGTGAGCAGTCTTCTGGACAAATTTCTTCATCTTCACCAGTTTCGCAAATATTATTCAAATTACAATTTAATATAGGAGCTTCTTCAATTGTAAGAGAACTTATTTTTGGAGAAAGATATGCACCAAGTGTTTCAGCAGAGAAATCTCCAACAAGCAAAAACTCAAATGATTCATTAGAATTTTGGTTTAATTCTAAATAGTTTATTCTATTTCCACTAATAGACTTTAAATTATAATTCATTTTATATTTTCCAAGTTCCTCTATATTGTGTCCAAATATAAGATATGTTTTTTCATTAACTTGATTAGGACGAGTATTGATACTAAAAAATGTAGCAATTATATCTGTCCTAGAATCTCTGAATAAAGCAAATTTCTTAAAAGAAATTTCTGTAGAATAATAATAGTCCATCCATTTAACAATACTATCAGTTAAAGCTTGATTATTTTCTACATTTTGATTATCTATCGTTTCAATATATGTTGGATTAATGCTTCTATGTCCGACGGAAAGTGGTAAATTTTGCCCTGAACTTAAAACTGCAAAACTTTTAGGAACATTAAGCTCAATCAACCTAATCATAATATTTTGAAAGTCTGTTTCAGTTAAAGCAGAATTGTAATTATTTTCAATCGCTAAAATTCTAGAGGTCATATTTTCTATGTTTACAATTCTTTGTAATTTTTCAAGCATCCAAACAGGTTGTAAATTTATTTCAGCAGTTAAATTTTCTATTCGTTTTTTATAATCTATAATTGTCTGATTTGCAAAAAAGTTTGGACTTCCAACAGTCACATTTATTTGCTTAGTCGATTCAGCACCTTCATTATCTTTAGCAGTAATGCTCAATGAAAAAGAGGGAGTATTTCTTTGAATATAAACGTGACTCGCTTTATTTCCAACAACATTTTGTATTGCACTTCCATCTCCAAAAGTCCATTTAGAACTATTTATAGTTCTATCCGTAAAAATTAAGAATTCAGTATTTTGTCCAAATATAACAGATTTTGGTTCAACATCAAAGAAAAATTCTTGTTTAATAGAAATATTTTTTTGAAAAATTAAAGTATTATTTATAAAAAGTTTGAATTCACTTTCATTACTATTTAGAGGAATTATAAAATTTGCTTTTGAAATATCTATACTAAGATTTGTTCCACTAACAAGAGCATCAGTATAAGTTAATTCACGCATTTCATTAACAGAAGTCGGAACTCCGACGGTAGTATAATCTATTTGAGCATTATTTAATTGAATATCTTGAGCATATCCTAAAAATGAAATTGGAATAACACAAGACTTTGGGCTACATTGTCTATTATATTTACTTAAAATATATCCGTCAATTAATGAACCAAGTGTTCCGTTAATTGTGAAATTTGGTGAGGCAGAATATTGAGTGGCTTCTGCAAATAAATTAAAATCACTATTGAAACTTCCAAATCCTTCAGCTGTTCCGCAAGTTGGACTTTGAGTTTCCCATCCAATTTTATACCCTCCATTAATATTAGAAGTTAAACAAACATAATACTCTCTTGATTCAGAAGTTGTGTAATTAATTGTGCATTTTAATTCTTGAAATTCTTGAGTATGTCTCGGCAACTCGCAAATTTTAGGACTAGCCAAATTTGTAGTATCGTATAATTTAATTTTAAGTGTAGAAAGAATAGTTCCATTTCTTATTTTTCCCCCAACAATAAACGCAGACGATGCGGGCAAAGTCATTTTCTCACAATATTCTTTATTTGAAACAATAAGAGCTTCATTCGTATTACTTGAATCATAACATCCCGTATAAGTATTTTCGCAACTTTGCCCATTGCTTCGAGAGTTAGTTAATATGTCGAGATTGTCTGCCAGTACATCTATATTTATTTGAGGCAAACAACTAGCAGCCGCATTACTTTGAACGGAAAATTTTGCACTCGTAACAGAAACTCCATTTCCGTTAATAACGAAACCAGCAAATTTTTTAATATTCGGAGAAACAATAAATCCAGTAGTCAAATCTTGGCTCAAATAATCTCCTTCACAGTTAGGCGTGCTACAATTATAATGCGTGCCTCTTATCAAATTATTTTGTAATTGTAATAAATTGAGCAAAGTAATATTTCCAAGAAAATTACTCGTCACAGAAGATGAACTTAATTTATCAACAACATTCAGAAATATTCTTCCACCGATAATTCCACCACTAGAATAATTTGTAATAATCGTATTGTTTACAACAGTCACAGATGCAACAGCATTAAAAACAAACAATGTAATCAAAATAATTAACGAAGCAACAAAAATTTTATTTCGCATTTTTAATTCCAAATATCGAATATAAAAATGCGATAACAAGTGCAGTAATTATAAATTGAGTATATCCAAAGAAGTCAAGTTCAAAATTTAGGGCACCGCAAGGAACAGTCACAGAATTCATAACACAATTAGCTGAACTTCCAGAACAAATACTTGAAGAGATAACAGTTTGCGAATTATAATTAATTGTTCGTTGTCCATTAAAGCATTCAGTTTGAGTGGTAGTCCAAGCACAATCATTAATTGCACATTGAGTCGGTGAAGGATTACAACCATTACTTCCAGGAGCATATTGAATTAATCTAACTCCACAAAGATTAGTTGAGTCAGTCCATTGACATCTTAAAACGCTACAACTCGGTTGTTGTGAACCATAAGAAGCCAAAGGATATGAAGGATTATTATTTCCATCACAAGAATTTTTAGTAGTAAAATCTTCACATCGCATTATCGTAACAGGTAAAAATTGACAAGCATAATCTATATTATTTGTTGATAACTCGCAACTTTGCCCAGACGGACAACATTCATCACCTGTATTTGGTAGATTATCTGCTCCCTTACATACATTTAGAGAAGTAGTTGGTGTTTGTTGCCCATTTGAAGTTAGCAAAGTATTTCCGTCATTCAAACATCTTCCCAAAGTGAAATTTCTTTGGAAATTCGCAGAGACAAAATTATCTCCGATAGTTGCTCGAATTAAAACGCTCATATGTTTATCATTAATTGAATTAGACATATCGTCATATTCCAAAAATCCATTAACTATTCCATTGCCTTCAATCGTTGTCCAATTTTCAGTCCAGTCGCTATCCCAAAAAGTCCAGTCAAAATTTAAAGAATTATAATTAGGAGGAGTGCTTAATCCACCAATATTTATTTGCCCAGTTCCACAAGCAGTGGGAGAATTCTGCGTAGTTGAAGGACAGTCTCCACCTAAACAGTTAACTCCACAATTTGCGATTTCAACAGCAAACGAATCTGACGCACTAAAAGAAACCATTCTTGGAAAATAAGGTTGGGAAGACGGAGAAGTATATTCAATTCCATTAAATGTCGGGTCATTTATGTAAGCAAAAACAGATGAATCAGTAACAACTAAAATTTGAAGTCGGTTAGTCGCAGAAATTCCAGATGAATCGGTGCAAGTAAATTTAACGTCTGTTTGTCCGACTCCGGTAAATGTATGTGCAAAACTTAAAACAGTATTTGGAAGAGCAATTCCATTTTGAGTCAATTCCCATGAAGGAGTTAAAACTCCATTTCCTCCAGAACAAACACCAACAAAATCAACAGGCACATTTGCAAAATAAATTCCTCTACTAACAGGAGAGTTTATTGCAGCAGTTAAAGTGCTAGGAGGAGGAGTAGTTGTAGAAGAGCAACAAATTTTTCGAGCATTCGCACCAGAATAAATATTCGCACCAGCATTTTCAAGATGGGCGTTAGTAGAATCTGAAAGAGAAACAACTTCTGTTTTTCCAGTTGGACAAGCAACATTTCCAGCAACACTTTGACAAGCTAAATTACCGTAACAAACATTTGTTCCATAATTCGTATTTTCAGGAATTTGAGCGTGCGCATTTGTAGCAAAATTTAATCCAAGAATTTTATTACTATTTGTGCTAGTGCAAGTATGGGGATTTGTTCCAGTATAGGCATTTCCAAAAATAGAGCTATAACAAATTTCAGTAGTATAACTTCTCGCACCATTCCAAACTTCTCCGTGAGCATTTGTAGCAGTAGATAATCTTAAAATTATATCGTCATCAGTAGAACAAAATTCAGCACTAACAAAAGAAACAAAAAATAGAATAAATCCAAAAAATAAAATCACTCTCTTCATAATTTAAATCATCGTCGCCACTTTATAAATAATTGCCTACACAATGATTAGCAATTGTTTATGTCAAAGTGCTTGACACTTTGATCATCCAAAAGTCTCCTAAATTTACGAGAATTTCTTTATTAGAAAATTTCATTTCTTAATTTAAAAATTTCCTTCATGAATATTATCTAAATAATTTTTAACCCTTTACAACACCAAGAGGTTTAAGACGCGCAACTAATTTACCAATTCCTAAATTATCGCTAACGCGAACAACGTCATTCACATCTTTGTAAGCTTCAGGTGCTTCTTCAACAGCTCCAGCCAAACTTCCAGTTTCAAGAATTACATCTTCTCTATCAAGTTCTTTTTTAAGATGTTCAGGACTTATTGTTTTTACAGCGTTACTTCTTGAAAGCAATCTTCCAGCTCCGTGAGCCGTGCTTCCAAAAGTCAAACTTTCTGCTTTTTTAGTTCCAGCAAGAACATAAGAATAAGTTCCCATACTTCCAGGAATAAATATCGGTTGCCCAGTTTTTAAATATTTTTTAGGTATTTCTTTATTTCCTGGCCCAAAAGAACGCGTAGCTCCTTTTCTATGAACGCACAATTTCCTTTTCTTACCTCTAATTAAGTGAGTTTCAATTTTAGCAATATTGTGAGCAACGTCATAAACAAGTTTTAATTTCGCATTAGGGAAAAACTTCGCAAAAACTTCACGAACTCTATACGCTAAAATTTGCCTATTGACAAATCCAAAATTTGCAGCACAAGCCATAGCCGATAAATAATTTTTACCTAATTCAGATTTAATTGGAGCACAAACAAGTTCTCTGTCGGGAAGATTTTTGAAACCATATTTTTCTTCCATCGCTCTAATATAATCTGAAGCAACTTGATGTCCAAGTCCTCTGCTCCCAGAATGAATCAAAATAACAATTTGTCCGCTTTTTTTTATTCCAAAAACATCAGCTATTTTTTTGTCTAAAATTTCTTCAACAAATTGAACTTCTAAAAAATGATTTCCTGCTCCCAAACTTCCTAATTGATTCATTCCTCGCCCCTTTGCTTTTTGCGAAACTTTTGATGAGTCTGCTCCAGAAATACACCCATTACTTTCTATATTTTCTAAATCTTCTTTTGTTGCAAAACCATTTTCAACAGCCCACTCAACACCCCTGGTTAAAACAACATCTAATTCTTTTTGTTTTAAAGATAAAGAACTTTTAGTTCCAACACCCGAAGGAACATTTTTGGCGAGAGAAGTCATAACTTCTTTTCTTTTTTTCATAAAATCTTCTTTTAAAATATTAGTCGTAAGAAGTCTAACTCCACAATTAATATCATATCCGACGCCTCCCGGAGACACAACTCCTTTTTCCATATCAAAAGCCGCAACTCCTCCAATTGGAAAACCATAACCTTGATGAGCATCAGGCATAACATAAACGGCTTCAACAACGCCGGGCATTTTAGTCACATTTTTTATTTGTTCAATAGTTTTATCTTTTTTCATAATTTCATAAAGCTCTGGAGAAGCAAATACGAAAGCAGGAACATTCATTCCTTTTTCATAAATTTCGTGAATAAATTTCAATTTGTCATGTTGAAGTGTTTGTCTAAAACCACCCACTTTAGTGGGGGGTGGTGCATCGATTTTTTGATTTTTAGAATTCATAATCTCTCGTTCCATATTTTATAAATTTCATAATTATATAAATATGTTCATAACAGCCCATTTTAGGAGGTTATCATCAATAAATTTATGATAACATTATGTTAAATGCAATCCGCCTCCGTGCCCCTTAACGATAAATTTATAATCATTCAAATTTAGCCAATAGTATTATGACATCAAAAGCCCTTATACTTGTAGATTTTGAAAACGAATGGACTGATAAAAGTTCAGATTATTTTGTTGGCGATATTTCTGATTTAATCAAGAAAACAAACAAACTCCTAGATTATTGTAGAAAAAATGGTTACAAAATAATCTTCACTACGCACATTGAAAAAGATTCAAATTCTGCTTTTGTCCAAGATTCAAAAAATGTTGAAATAATTAAAGAATTGCATAAGCAAAATTCCGATGTGCTTATTACTAAAAATAAAATCAGTCCATTCTATAAAACAAATCTTGAAAAAGAATTGAAAGAAATAAATGAAATTGTGATTTGTGGAATTTTAACAAATCTCTGCGTTAGAAGTTTAGCTCAAGATGCGTATGATAGAGATTTTAAAATCACAATTATCAAAGATTGCTGTCGGGCTTTTGATGAAGAAACTCATGAATTTACACTTAAAGATTTGAAAGCTACTCGAGAAGAAATTGAATTCTTAAATTTGAATAAATTTATTAGATGAACGGGGCACTACGGCGGACTTTCTCGCCTTTGGCTCGAACCACATTGCATTCTCACTTCGTTCGGGGCATTTAACAGGGCTTATGCGGAAACCTCGTTGCACTTCGGTTTCCCAAATTCAATTTCAACTCTGAAAATTTCTCCATCTCTGTTCGGATTTTTCAACTCTGTTTCACGAGGAAAAATCCTCACGAGGTAGAAATTTTCGAGGAAATTGAACTTCGCATAAGCCCGATGTTATACGCAATCGTTTTTTTAGCTACATTAGAAGTCACAAAATTTTTGGACTTTTTTACTAATTTCTTGTTGCTTGTTTTTTTTACTTGCCACCATCAAGAAAATCTTATCCTTTCCAAATACCAAATCTATCATAAATTCGTTATTTTGAAAGAAATAATGTTTATCAATATAATCCTTAATATCTTCTTCTTTTGAAGTATCAGGTTCAGCATCTTTATCGTTAGGTCTTCCAAAACCATAAATTTCTATATTATATTTTTCTTCTCCGAATCCCATATCCACAAGACATTTTCTAAATCCTGAAAGAAAATCTTGTTCTTTTTTTAATTCATAAAAAGTGTGAAATTCAAATTTACTAAGTCCAAAAATTTTTACCATGAAGATAACAAAGTAATATATTCTATTTAAATGTAACTCTAAAGGGGGCGCTGCGCTTTCGCTCCTTGCAGTCGCTTCACCCAAATCGCTCACTTATTTTATACTTTCAAGAATGGTGAGCGACTTCTGTAAATTCCGATGTTCCCAGCCGTTCGCTTACGCTCACTAAATTAAGAATTCCCCTCCCCACCCATTTGCGTAGATTTATAAATATTCAACAACTAAACTCATTATGAAAAAAGAGATGACAGAAAAACCATTACCTGTTAAACTAATTTCCATTTTGTTTTTTGCATTATCGATAATATCTATCATTCTTGCCTTTGGATTTATCGCTTCAAAAAATATTGAAGTTTCTCAATTTGACAAATTTTTTGAAGGAGACCAAGAATTTTCTTCTTTTATGAGCATTGCAATTAATTTTATTTTTATTGGAGGAATTGTTCTAATTCCAATTGCGATTTTGTTTTTAATTCTTGGTTTAGGAGTATTACACGGAAAAGAATGGGCAAGAATGATGACAATTGCTGTTTCAATTTTGTTTTTACTTTTTGGATTATTTGAAACATCAATTTTCGGTTTAACAGGTATTTTCTTTGAGAATATTCTAATGATTGCTCTAAGTTTAGTTGTTGGGGGATATTTTCTTTTTGATAAAAGATTAAACAAATTTTTCTCATAAACCTATCGTTATTTTAAAACTTCCCACCCTAAAGAGAATTCTTAACTCACGAGGAAACTTTGTGTTTCAGCTCTGTTCGCAAAACTTCGTTAAATTCTGATGTTATGTCTAATTCAGAATTCGGGCTAAAAGATAGAAACCAAAAGATTTATCTAAATATATCTTGCTTAAACATCTACAACAACTTGGGCTTCCCATTCATTTTCACTCAATTGTTTAAAATACATTTCAGCGTAAGTCGGAGCTTTAACAGCGTCCAAATCTTTATATTTTTTAGTATTATCTCCATAAGCTACGACATTAAGCGTATACTCTTCTCCTTTTTCCAAAGTAACTTCAGTTTTAGAAACTACAAATTGTTTTGCGTCAAATAAATAAATTAGTTCATCAAGAAAATTATAAAGTAATGCCTCATAATCTTCTCCCGAAACACTAAATTCCTGTCTAGCAGATTGAGCAATTTTTTTACCTCTTGAAAAAAGATGCGACAAAGCTAAAGCACAATGATTGAACAAATCTTCAGCGTTTTCACCATTAGCCTTAAATTTAACATCTCCTGTATGTTCAAGGAATTCGAATGTTTTCTGTTTCATATTTATCTTACCCATATAAAAAGCCGTAATTTTACAGTATTAAAAGTTGTCGTTGTCGCTCCGATTATGCGTTCAGCAGAATAAACGTCTCCAACATAAGAAGATTGTCCACAAGCATTACTTGATTCACAAGCTCTTAATTCAAAATTAAAATAATCTGGCAGAGAAATATTGATAAAAGAAACAGTTTGAATCATTTGAGTTGTGTCTATTTGTGCAGCAAGAATTTCATTTCTCAAAGATTCATTAGATGCAATTTCTTTTAAAATATCTCGTGCAAGTTCGCTAATATCGGGTGCATTTTGTTCAGGTTTATTTTGTCTATTAGCAACAAGAAGAATAGCCATAATAATCACAATCGCAATAATAAGTTCAATAAGTTTAACTAATCCTTTTGAATTTACCATACTCTAACATTTACCTCTGCAAATTCAGTAACTCCATTCGCTCTAACAATTTCTACGCGATCATTTTTAGAAATCACTTCAACATTTTCAGGAATATTTTGTTGTGTTTCTATTTTTGTTCCATCTGAAAACAAAACTGAAAAACCGAACTGCACGCGATTTGGCAAATTAAAATTTTTCTTTAATTCAACATAATTGGAAGAATATTTATTTTCTAATTCTAAAAATAAACTTTCAAATCTTATTTTTTTAGAATTAGATGAGGAAATTGTATATTTGTCAGAATTCAAAATTGTTCCAATTATAGTATTTAAGCCAGCATCAAAGTGTTTAGAATATTGCAGGACTACAAAATTATTTGTAGCTCTATCAAAATACACTCCAAGTTGATTGGTAAATGAAGGAATCAAACTTCCAGAATTATCCAGAATTATCGCATTAAAATTAGTCATTCCCGGAATATTAATTCCTACTAACCTCGCCACAGAAGAGTCAAAAACAATAGAATAAGTCTCAAGATTATCCGAAGTATTTTTTTCAATTTCTCTCCAAGCATAATCTAATGTAGAATCTAGAGTTCTGCTAGTTCTAAACGGGCTAAAAAACGAAAATGCAAAAATAAGAAATCCGATAAAGATAACTAAAGTTATAACTGCTTCAATATGTCCAAAACCTCTTTTCGAAACCATAATTAAGAAAAGATACTTCAATTTATATAGGTTACCAGTCTTGTTAATTGATGGACTCTATCGTCGGAGAAATAAAAAACAAAAAAGAGCTTTCAGACATTCCAGACGATTTAGTAATTTCAGCATTGAGTGAATATTTAAGAAAACATAAAATTTCAGTGCCCCAAAATAAAAAAGCGAGAAAAGCATTAATAAAAATAATTCGCGCAGAACTTAGGAGATATGCTGGACAATATTCTTTATCGAGTCAATCAAAAAAAGAAAAAATAATTAAATCAGGTAATTTTGAGGAATTACTAAAACATCACAGTTCCACAAAAGAAAGATTAAATGATTATAATTTATTGAATGAAACAATTTCCTCAATAAATCCAAAAAGTATTTTAGACTTAGGGTGTGGCTTGAATCCTTTGGCAGTAGCTCGCAAAGGAGCAATTTATCACGCGTATGATATAAAAAAAGATGATTTAGATATAGTTTCAGCTTTTTTTAAGGCAAACAATATTTCGGGAGATATTCATAACTTAGACATTCGCGAAGTTAAAAAATTTCCAGAAGTAGATTTATGTTTAATTCTCAAAGTATTAGATATACTGGGAAATAATAAAACTGAATTAGCCAGAAAGTTTTTAACAGAGGTAAAAGCAAAAAACTTCATAATCAGTTTTGCAACAAGAACATTATCGGGGAAACCGATGAATCGTCCTTATAGAAGATGGTTTGAGAATCTTTTAAATAACTTATCTCTCAAATATGAAATGATAAGAACAAGTCAGGAAATTTTTTATATTTTAAAGAAATAATTTAGCACCAGTAGAAACAAGAAATGCAGTTATTGTAAGAATAAATGAATGTTTAATTCCCGCTTTTATCGAACCTTCCGTAAGTTTGCCAATAGCCAAACCGCTAAATATTCCTTGAATAATCAACATATAAAGTAAAGGTCTTGCAAGTTCTTCAGAACTAACAGCGGCACCCCTACCAATCACTCCATCCATTCCTCCCAAAGATGCACTGCCTCCACCAATATCTCCAAATCCTTGAGCTTCATCAGCAAGTGGAATTATTTTAAATTGCATAATCAACATAATTCCGATAAAAATAAAAAATATAATATATCCTTGAACAACTAAATTAGATATTGAAGCCATTCGTTCCTTTTTTAATTTTTCAATTTGATAAATAGAAGAAGCAACGGAGTCTAGTATCGCATCTATTTTTCCACCAGCCGCACCAGCTTCTTTAATCAAAGTTATCGCTCGTTTTACAGTGATACTTCCAATATCTTCTGCAAAAGTATCAAACGCTTTATTCATAGGAATTCCTAAACTCAATTGATTAGCCATTTTTACAATATGGTCCGTTAGGCATCCAAAATTTTTATTTCGCATATTAATTATGCTCTGTCCAATCGGCGTTCCACCCTTTACATTTTCAGAAATAGCGCGAGCAAATTCCAAGAACTGTTCATTTTTTTCTTTTTCTTCAGCAGTTTCAATAACAGTGCCAATAACAAAAGGCAAAGCCATAACTGCAAAAGATATTCCTAACAAGAAATAGAAAAGATTTTCTCCTCTAAATAAGAAAATATCTACTAAGATTATAATCGCTCCAAAAATAAGTCCTATCCAGTGAGATTTTTTTAGTAATGTCATTTTAAGATACCGGTTGCTTCAAATGCAAGAATGATAAGAATAAAATATTTACGACCGCAACAACACCGATAATTGTAACAGTTAATTGATTAGCATTGAAACCAGTTTCAATTTTCGCAACAGAAATAACAACGAGAAGCATTAAAAGAATCATCGGAGTTGCAATTGCTACGCTGATATACAAGTCCATCAAAGTTTCAGCAGATTTCGTTGCTTTCTCTCTTTCAAGACGATATTCTAACAATAAACTTTCAGCGCGTCTTTCAAAAAAATTCTGTATATCTCCTCCTGAATTTATTGTAACCCCTATCCCATTAAGCAATTCTGATAACTTTTGACTCGGAGTAGACAGAGAAACATTTCGTAAAGCAGAACTTAAATTATAACCATAAACATTAGTCTGATTTAAAATTTTACGAAATTCTTGTCCTGTAAATTCGTATTCTTTACTTTCAGCAATAATTTTAAAAATTTCTATCGGTTCTATTCCACTTCCAGATATTGAGCCCATGTGAATAACTACAAAAGGTAATTCTTGTTCAATTCTTTTTCCAAGAGTCTTTTTTTCTGCACCAGGATACGAATAAAACAAAAGCCAAGTTATCGAAGATAACGCAATTGGAATCCAAGATAATTTCACAAATCTCAAAATAAAATCACTAGTTTGAGCAGTCAAAGTAAATTCTAATAAATTAATTTTAAAAAAAACTAAAAAAATTAAAATAAATAGCCCTATAAAAAGAGAAATAACTGCTGAAAAGAAAAGCATTGAAATGTAAGTTGTAGAAAGAATATTGATATTACTTTTTTTAACATCCAATCTCAAAGATTTAAATGAACCTTCATCAACTAATTTTTGAGAAATTGGCAGAAACATTTTGTTAGCAATTTTTCCGTATAAACTAGCAGTTTGAAAATTAGTAACTTGATTATCTGCTTTGATTTGTTTATGTTTAAATTTTTTAAAGAGATTTTCGCTTATAGCAAGTTCTTTCAAAAAATCATCTTTTCCTTTAGTTGACACAACAACTTCAACTTCTTTTTGTAACGGAATGTTAATCAAATTTTGATTTTCTTTATTAGACTCTAATTTCTTCATTAGCGTAATACTTTTAAGAATTTCCGGAATACTCTCGTTTAATATTTTAATACGTTTAATCAAAGAATTTATAGACATTTCAAATAATTTTTTTTCTTCAGTAGAAGCAGAATTGTAAGAATTATAAAATCTATTTATTTCACGAACCATATTTAGTTCAGCGATAATATTTTTTTTTAGTTGTTCAATCATAATATCTCCTTAACTTTATTTTGAAGTCGATTTAATTCACGTTTAGTTTGAGCAACTCCTTCAAAATCTTTTTTATTATATTTTTCTTCAAGTTTATCAGTTATTTCTTGCATCGCGTGTAAGAGTTGGGCAAGAAGGACAATATTCTCTTTATTCATCGACGATACAAAACAAAAATAGTTTATATATCTTATTCAATCGCTATACTATGTCATATTTTTGCAAAACTTCAGCAGGGTTGAGGTAATAATCAGTAATTATTTTTCTAACCTCGTCAAATCCAGATATTTTCTTTTGATGCAAAGTATAAAGTAGTTTTGCACGACGCACAAATTCTTGTTGAAGATGTTGCATGCTTAAACCATAACGAACAGAAATTTTTTCAAAAACTTTACTTTCTTTTTTGAAATAAAATAAATTTTGTGCAGCATTCCAAACAAACGGAGTGTTGATTAAAGCCGTTCCGTCATTTTTAACATTTATTATTTCTACAATTTCACGTAACTTTCGCGTTTCATGATTTTTAACGACGGCATGAGTCATAATTGCGACACAATCAAGAGAATTAACTAACGTAGGAGGCAATTCAATCGGCGGAGTTTCCAAACGTTTAATCAGAGTGTCAACAGAATCAGCGTGCATTGTGCTTATTGAAGGGTGTCCCGACGCCATTCCTTGAAATAATACGAATGCTTCTTTACCTCTTACTTCTCCAACAATAACATAATTAGGATTTTGTCTAAACGAATTTTTCAGCAAATCAAATAAATCTATTTCTCCGACGCTTCCTGTTCCTATCGCAACACGTGCAACTGCCGGAATCCAATTTTCACGAGGCAAATTTAATTCTCTTGTATCTTCGATAGAAACTACTCTCGCTTCAGGAGGAATAAAAAACGCAATTGCATTAAGCAAAGTCGTCTTCCCAGAAGAGGTTCCGCCCGCAATAAAAATATTAGATTTATATTGTATCAACATCCAAAAATAAGCGAGCATTTCAGGACTCAAAGTATCCATCGTAATAAGTTGAATTGGAGTCCACGGAACTTTAGTAAATTTACGAATTGTAAAAGTTGGACCTCTTGAAGTGATATCTTGCGTAAAAGTTGCATTTACACGACTTCCGTCAGGAAGAGTTCCGTCAAGCAAAGGTTCAGAGTAAGAAACATATTTCCCAGAACGTTGCGCTAATTTTTCAACAAAACCAGACAATTTATCCATATCGTTAAATTTCAAATTTGTTCTAATATTTCGATAAACTCTATGCACAATATAAACTGGTGTATTAAGTCCATTACATTCAATATCCTCAATAAAATAATCTCTTAACATCGGTTCAATTTCATTCAATCCGACAAAATCTCGATATAAATAATAAAATATTTTTTTATAACTTTCTTCATTTATTTTCAAATTTAATTCACTAATCAAAAATTTCGCAGTCTTGTCAATATATTCCATTATTTTATCATTCGTTTTTTCAGTAACAACATTAACATTAATCATTTCAATAATCGCTTCTTCAAGACGTTTTATCGCATTTTTTTCTTCCCCATTAAGAATTGGTTCTTCAAGGTCATAAATTAATTCGCCAAGTTCAGCGTCCCAATAAATATGTGCATTTGCAAATGGTTGTATCAAAGAATAGCGAACATCTAACCGAGTTTTATCAGTTATTTTAGGCAAATTCGGAATAGGGGGATTTGGATTAATTTGAACTGTAAGCATTACACACCTCAAAATAATTTATCTCTTTAAACATTTAAATCTACCTAATTTCCTTGACTCAAATCAATAACATATTTTCCATTCAATAAACCTCTATTT
This sequence comes from Candidatus Pacearchaeota archaeon, assembly GCA_009694755.1. GTDB lineage: Archaea > Nanobdellota > Nanobdellia > Pacearchaeales > GW2011-AR1 > SICU01. The sequence continues at coordinate 29,176 of SICU01000001.1, read as the reverse complement.
TCAATAAAAATATTATACGGAATTGTGGCGGGCGTGAATTCTTTCAGATCAGTTTCTTGCCCACCAAAAGTGATATTATGATTATAATTTAATTCAAGAGTAACTTTATAATTTTCACCAGCAATTTCAGTAGTTACATTAATTCTTCCAATCCCGATAGTAATTCCCGGTTCAGAATATTTTACGCGCGATTGATCGAGAACAAATTTAAAAGAGTCACCTATAGAATTCACACCGAGAGTTCCTTTATCAATAGTCATCTGAATTTTCCTTTTATTTCCAGGAGCAGCGAGAACATCATTTATCTTTGAATCAAAAATATTCAGCAAAGAAATAGTTTCTTCAATAACAGTTTTATCTTTAAATTCTTTAATTTTAGGTGTAAGAATTGCAAGAACTAATCCAATTAGTGCTAAACCTATAAGTGTGTAAATAACCGTTTCAATCCAAATTTGTCCGCTCCGATTTTTTAAAATCATTAAAATAATACACCAACAGTGCAAGGCTTAAATTCCATTATGTCTGCAACAGCACAAATATTTCCAGATTCAGTAACAGCGGATATTTCAGCACGAGAATACTTTTTGTTTAAAATGTAAGTTCTCTGTTCTCCAGCAGATGGAAAATCTGAAATAAGTGAGTTCCAACCAGATACACCGATTACTCTCATTCCAGAATCAGCAAAACTATTATTTATATTTTTAACTTCCGAATTTCCTTCATTATCTATAAATGAAACTTTAACAGAAGTAACTTCAGATTTTTTAACTTTAATTGAAACTCCTGTTTCATTAATAGTTGCACCAACAATATAACAATTAAATTCGCTATCTGCAAATTCAACGCCATCAAGAACTTTCAAGCACGCTTTACTGCTTCCTAGTTGTTCTTGCACGAACGGAATAACAAAAGCAAAAATTATCGACGCAAGTCCCACAGTTAACACAAGCAATAACACTGTCGCAATAATCGGACTCACACCTCTCTTAAACATAATGATTTACAGTAAAAGTAGTTTTTATATGTTAACCTTGATTATGATGACACAAGGTTAATCTTTAAAAAAAGAAAAAACCCTCATTTTTTATATGTTAACCTTGATTATGATGACACAAGGTTAATCTTTAAAAAAAGAAAAAACCCTCATTTTTTAAGAAATTATATTCCTTGGTAATCGATACCAAGTCCCGAATTTTCAGGACAAGTGTAAACTATTTTTGTTTGTTCTCGTTGTGCAAGTAATTTAGGGACAATCTTGAAAGAATTTCCTCCAGCAACAGTTCGTCCTAAACAAACAGACGCAGATTTACCAATAGTAATTGTCCCAGTAAAAGTGTGTTCAGCAAGAGGTTCAACATTCACATTTCCAGTAGTAGGATTATATTCTAAAACTTGAATTCCGTAAATCGGAATATTTCCAAGATTATTAATATCAACAGCAGAATTTCTCCCAGTTTGAGTTTGACAATTTGACGCAGATTGAATAATCTCTGCTTCAAATTTTGCATTCGCGCAAGAAATTTCTACAGCTCTATCATTTTTTTGAGCACTTTCAGTTAAAAAACCTCGTGCCCAAAAGAAAACAATAAACGCAAGAACAACAACGATTACAATCAGCAAAGCCGTCGCAATAAGTGGAGTAATTCCTCGTTTATTCATATTATCTAAAAATAATTCAAGTTTTTATATTTATGTCAACGTGTTTGGTGGCCAATTGTTTTTTTAATTATTGACAAGAAATTATTTTAGTAACAATTGATTCAGGGCACAAAATAGGTTGATTTTCAATCCAAACAAGAGGTTCAATAGTTACTTCTTGAAGATTTACAGGATTCGCTGAATAAGTATAAGTTTTACAAAATTCTGCACCAGGTTTTAAAGATAATTCCCAATTATTACAAATTGATTTCATTCTGTCTTCATCAACTTTGTTCAAAGTTGTTTTCAAAATTCTATCTGCATCACCAATTTTAATGAAAACAGAATCAACACTAAACAGTCCTCTATTTGTAAAATTTACGCCAACAATATAATTTGTTCCAATTCCAGAACGACTACAAGTTAAATCATCAATAGATAAATCTATATCTTGCGAACATTCTAGTTTGTCATCAGGCAAATATAATTTCAAATAAATAAATACTCCCGTCGAAAGAGAAATAGTAATCACAATCAAAATAACATATCCTATCATCAAGCTTTCCGCTTTTTTATTGAACTGTAACAAATTGTTCACCTTCTTCTTCTTTAATTAGAACGAAATAAAAGTTTTGCCCGGGCTTTAAATTAAAATTATAATCTCTATCTCGAATACGCACTTTAGCGACATTATTTAAATTATCAAGCGGATAAATTTCTACGGAAGTTTGGCTAGCTAAAGTATAACTGACTGGAACAGAAATACTTCCCAAAGAAACAGCATTCAAATTAGTTAAACTTTGATAATAAATTGCAGAAACAGAAACGCTGTCTCCATAAATAAATACGATATCATCGCTTGCAACATATTCGCTATAATTATTTAATAACTGATTTGCAAATGTCCTATTGTTTTGACCGCCATTAATAACCCCATAATCTAAAACTTTCTTAACTTCAAAATCAATTTCATCAGCTAAATCATAAAAAGCTTCTGGCTCTTTTTTAACCACGCCTCGATTAGTGAGGCTAGTAAGTGCAAGCAATATTCCTGCAAGAATTATTGTAGCCATCAAAAAAATTTGCCCACGTCTATTCATCATCATATCTATTAAAAGAAAACGAAGTTTTTAAAGATTAAGTAATAATCAATAGTTCTTTAATCTAGCATATATTTTTTGATTTTTGTTCATTTCTTAATATTTTAGCCGCATCGGTAAAATAAGAATGGTTTTTCTGAAAATCAAGTTGAAGATTATACCATTCTCTCAAATCTATTTGTGTTCCATTTTCGTTCAACTCTCTTAGCAAATTTTCTCCAACCGCAAAAAAATCTTTTCTTCCAAGAGAATCCAAATCAGAATCACACATAATCAATTGTAAACTATCTCTGTAATCTGGAACTTGGATAAATTTGTCACCAACTAACTGTAGCTGTATTGACATAATTATTTGTGCTATTCGTTCTATCTGGTTAGGAGAATATCCAAAATTAGGTAATGTTTCAGTAGCAATTCTTACACCAATCGGTTCATTTTTTGCATATTGTTCAATGTATCCTACATCATGATGGAGCGCTGCAGTTTTTCCTAAAAGAAGGTTTTCGCCGACTATTCCTTCAAGAGCAGCTAACCGTTCAAACGCAGGCAATACCTAATCTCTGGTATGATGAACTCCATGATAAAATAAATTAGGTGACAATTCTCTCTCTAATCTTCCAAATACATAATTCTTAGCTGATTCAAAATTTGGAAGGGTTATCCTAATTTTTTAATTCTAGAATCTTTTTTAAACCTTTCACAAGTGTAGGCGGGGAGATTGCTTCGCGTCGTTTATGCGTTAATCCAACGCTTTTCTCAGTACTGCGTTCCCGCAAGCACCGACGCTTCTGTTTAGGGATGCTCCGATCAAGGTCTGACCCATTTCACAGGAGCACGGTCGAACAGGACAATACCTCAACGTCCAGCAAAGGACGCATATCCGTTCGCGTCACGCACTCCTTTAAGTTCACTTAAAGCCCGCAGGTGCCACAGCGCAGGGCTAGCGCGCCAACTCGCCTACATAAAATCGGCGAACCAAGAGTTTTTAAGAGTTTCGTTGAGAGATTTATTTAATTTCATCAGATTCAGAAATCTGCTCTTTAATCTTATTCATATCTTTACTCAAATAAACTCTTTCTTCATTTTTATGAACTGGTTTAATTATAAGCCAAAGAAACATCACAAAAAGCACAACAGACGAAACTCCTGTATTAATCAATAAGATATTTTCAACCCCGACCATGAATTCAGAGAACAAATTGCGTGTATATAAAGATTATCTCAACTTAAAATTACATCTCTTCTAACAATGGAATTCCCAAAAGATACATTGCATTTTTCATAACTTGACAAAATGCTTTAACAATTTCAGCTCTCAAAGAATTTTTCTCACTTCCGATGACTGGACACGCATGATAAAATTCATTAAATGTTTGTGAAAGAGTATAAACATAATGTACAATTCCCGAAACGGCAAATTGTTTATTTGCTTTTTTAACAACATCTGGAAAACGAGATAACTCTGTAACAAGATTTTTTTCATAATCCGTTAGTTCGTACATTTTAAGTTCATTTTTAGTTTTACTAACTTTTTTCAAAATACTTTTAGCACGAGCATAACTATACAGTAAATAAGGACCAGTATCTCCTTCAAACCTGATAGCTTCATTTTTATCAAAAATAATAATTTTATTAGTATCTTGTTTCAACATAGGATATTTCATAGAGGCAATAGCAATAACTTTCGCTCTTTTTTCTAGTTCTAAATTTGTCAAATCTAATCTTTGTTTGAGTTCATCTTTAGCAGAATTAACAAGTTCATCACGAAAATCAGAATACAAAATATTATTTCCTGTTCGTGAAGACATTTTACCTTCAGGCAATCTCACAGATTCATATCCTAAATGGTTATACTCTTTCCAATTTTTAAAACCCATAATCTCGATAGTTTTTTGCAATTGTTGAAAATGCAGGTTTTGTTCAACACTAGTAATAACTAAAGATTCATCAATTCTATACTTAGAGTATTTCTCCTCTGCAAGTGCAAGGTCCTTTGCAGAATAAAGAACTGTTCCGTCACTTCTAAGCAAAACCCATACTCCCAGATGTTTATCCTTCAAATCCATAATCGTAGATCCATCATCAATTTTAGCAATTCCTTTTTTCACAAGTTCCAACGCTATTTTTTTCCCAGATTTTTCAACTTTACTTTCAAAAAAGTGTTTGTTAAATTTAACATCTAAATCTTGATATATCTGTTTCCACGAAGCAATAGAACGCAATCTGGTTTCAGTCCAAAGTTTCATTATTTTTTTATCTTTTCTTTCATCAAGTTTTCTATTTATTTCTAAAACTTCGGTTTCTCCAATTTCATTTCCTTCTAATTTTTTCACAGCTTCAACATAAATTTTAGCGAACCAAGATTCTTCTGATTTTATTTTTTCCTTTGAGTGAAATTTAGTGTAACACCAAATCCATTTAGCAATATGCATTCCCGTGTCTCCAGAATAATTAGCGCGAATAACTTCATATCCGCAAAATTTTCTCAAACGAGCAAGACTTTCACCAAGAACTGTTCCGCGAATATGTCCAATATGAAATGCTTTATGAGTATTTGGTTGAGAATATTCAATCATAAATCTTTTTTTGTTGCCTAAATTATTAGAACCGTATTTTTCTTTTTCTTTAGATATTGTTTTTAAAATTTTTAATGTCAAAATAGTTTTATCAGCAAAAAAATTAACATATGGACCAATAGCTTCAATTTTTTCAAATCCTTTTAAAGTGTTAATTTTTTTAGCAAGCTCTTTTGCAATTTCAACAGGATTTTTTTTCCAAGTTTTTGCAAGAACAAAACACGGAAACGCATAATCTCCGTGAGAAGACTCGCGAGGAATTTCAATAAGTTTCTCTAATTCAGTTCGAGATAAACCAGATACACTCAAAGCAGTTAAAACCTCTGAAAACATTTAATCTCCAAGACAATCACGATATTTAATTAAGTTACGATATTTCAAAAATAACTTCGTTTTAGAAATTTTCGTTTCAAATTTTAGCTCTTCATTTTTCACAGCATCTTTAACTGAATTACATAACCCCTTTTCTCCAATTATAGATTCATAACCATTTGGTAAACTTATAATCACATCCGACTTTTCAATTTGTTTATCAATTTCAAGATGATTTTTAGAAAGACGATATATTTTATTTCCGATAACTAAAGAAATGGCAGAATCTTTCGGTAACTCTTTAATCAAAGGATGAGTTTCGATATAAATTGGAAAAGATTCAGCACTTACAACTAAACCGGTAGTTTCATACATTTTAGCAGTATCAAAATCCAAAATCCAAACTATTCCAAACAAAGATAGAATAAGAAAAGAGGAAATAACTATCATCAATTTAGAAGCCATAGTCTTTAAAAAACATAGTCCTTTTTATTGTTTGCTACAGACAGACATTAATCAAGCCTCAGTAGCTCAGTTGGTAGAGTGCAAGTTTCGTAAACTCTGATTAATAAATCAAAGTAGAAAGAACTTGAGGTCGGGGGTTCGATTCCCTCCTGAGGCTTGTATATCTTATTTATTCCCAAAATATGCATTATTTCTTCTAACGCTTTCAGGATTAAATAATTCCATTGAACCATTATGGCCAACGAACACCAAGTCAAAAATATTATCTGGTAGAGACGGAACTCCATTTTGAAAAAATTTATCTAAATTAAGCATAATTTCACGATAAAGCACAATAAAATCCTTATCAGGAGAAACAAGTCTTACAGGATGTGAATAAGTTAAAGTAAACGCTTTAGCAAGAATATGTTCATCGTTAAATGCGTGTTCGGGAACTCCCCCCTTATTTTCTCTGTTTTTTCTTTGTATATTATGTGTATTATAAAACGAATTAGATATATCCCTAACTGTTTCGTCAATTTTTCCAGAATATGGCAAAATATCTTTCGAGATTAAGTCTCCAACAGTTGGCTGGTGCCAAAGTAAATTTTTTCTAGCGCGCAACATTGGGGCGTAAGAATCATACTCATTTCTTTCACGCGATTGTCTCTCAAGAATGTTAGTAAAAAAAGCATATTCTTTGCGAACTTCGTTAGGGAAAACAATTTCCTCTTCTCTGAATAAAGATTTCATTCTTTCAAGAAGAGTAGTTTCAGCTCGCAGAATTTTCAGCATTCGTGAATCTGACGGTCGCTCTAATTTAAACATTGAAGAAAAATCAAATACTCCGAGAACGCCAGTATCAAAAATAAATTTAGATTCTGAATGCCTAACCAGTAGCTTAAAAAAATCAACTCGTTCTTCTACATTCAAACATTCATTCGAATCCATAAATAAATTCATAAAAACCCATTTATAACTTTTAGTATATGAAACCTTATATATTCGAATTTATAAAACAACTCATGGAAAAAGAAAATCTCCTTTTGAGAATGGCTATAATTGCTGGCGCAACACACGCTTTAAAATATATTCAGAAAAATCGCAATGCGTCTCACGATGACGCTTTAAGAGATGTAGCTGTCAGCACGCAAGAAATTTTAGACAAAATCGACGATTCTTCAGATTAAAAATATTTTTTCAGAAATTTTTATCAAATATTTAAAATTTTAATTTTTCCTTCTTTTCGAATCCATCTACTCATTTGTTTTTCTATTCTCTTGCTCGATTCTCCTCACATGCTCGGAGACTCGCTACGGAATAGAAAAATGCGGGAGGGAGGATTACTTCAAAATATACTTGTTTTGGAGTTGCCGATAACATCAGTTAGCGAGCACTTCGAATCCTCTAATTATAAAAAATGCGGGAGGGAGGATTACTTCAAAATATACTTGTTTTGGAGTTGCCGATAACATCAGTTAGCGAGCACTTCGAATCCTCTAATTATAAAAAATGCGGGAGGGAGGATTCGAACCTCCGAAGGCACTGAGCCACAAGATGGCTTACATCCTGTTTAGCTACTTCTCCTAATGGAAAAGCGACATCTTAAGTCTTGCGCATTTAACCGCTTTGCTACCCCCGCATATAATTAAAAAACAAATTACAACTATTAAAAAGCTTTGTATGGGTTAATTAAAATTAAATCCAAGCAACTAACAATGCTCCAGAAACCATCAAAACAATAAGCCAATACAAACCATACAACACAAAAAAGTCTCTCGACTTATTCCCCCAAAGAACTGATTCAAGAAGTGTAGTAGACGCAAAAAATCCGAGCCAAATCCAGAATCCTAAAAGTGCACCTTGTCCAGAACTTAAAACTCCAATAAAATTAATAATATTAGCGAACACAAAAGCCATAATAAAAGTGCCTATAAAATTGAAAATCGTTTTAATTACGGTCTTCTCTTTAATTTTCGCAATATCTAATGCAGAAATTTTAGACAACTTTATCCATTGTTTTTTAAATAACAAACCACACCAAATCCAGCCTATAAAAAAAACAATTAAAGAAACAGCTAAAATTCCAAGCAAATTTATAGATTCACTAAACATAAAATAAATAATCTTTTCTCATTTATATATCTTATGTTCTTTACATTGAGCACAAACACCGCTAACTTCTATCTGAAAATGACAAATATCTCCAGAAATAAATTTTTTAAAGAAACCAATATTTTCAGTTTTTAGATGTTCTATTTTACCACAAGATTCACACGTAAAATGGCTATGGTTCATATTTTTCAAAGAATATAAATTTCTTCTATTACAAAAAAATGAATGGATTTTGCGATTTTTTTTCAAGTCTTTTAAAAAACGATAAATCGTAGCTATTCCCATATTGCTATCTTTCTTAACAACTTTTTTATGCAATTCTTCAGCAGTAAAAAAGAATTTAAGTTTAGATAATTCTTGTTCAATAATTTTCTTTTGTCGAGTTTCTCTTGTTTCAGCCATTTGTTATTCAAAATATAATTATTGTCTGTTTTGAACAGATAGAAATTTGTCCTCCAAATTTCTTTATTGATAATAGAAATCAATAACGTTTATAAAATTATCTTTATTGTAAGATTTACATGAAAAATAGAAAAATTAATCGTTATTGATAATCTTAATCAATAGGATTTAAATAACTCCTCTCTTAATAATATAAATGCAATTAGTTTGGTTATATGTTTTATCAAGTGTCTTAATTATAAGTTTAATTTCATTTATCGGAGTATTTACTCTCTCAATAAATACAAAACGTTTACATAAAATTTTAATTTATTTAGTAAGTTTTGCAGCAGGAGCATTATTAGGCGATGCGTTTCTTCATTTAATTCCAGAGTTAATAGAAGAAAATTCTTTCACGTTAAGCACATCTTTTTGGATTCTTGGAGGAATAGTTCTATTTTTTATAATTGAAAAAATAGTTCGTTGGCAACATTGTCATTTACCACAAACAAAAGAGCACAAACATCCATTCGCAATTATCAATTTAGTAGGAGACGGATTCCATAATTTAATAGACGGATTAATAATCGGTGCAAGTTATATTGTCAGCATTCCTTTAGGATTAGCAACAACTTTAGCAGTAATATTTCACGAAATTCCTCAAGAAATCAGCGATTTCGGAGTTCTCTTACAAGGAGGATTTTCAAAAAAGAAAGCCTTATTGTTCAACTTCCTTTCAGCTTGCACAGCAATTTTAGGAGCAATAATCGCATTAGTTGCAACAAAATTCATACCTTTAATTTCACAAATTATTCTCCCAATAGCAATTGGCGGTTTCGTTTATATTGCCGGAGCTGATTTAATTCCAGAATTACATAAAAATGTCGAAACTAAAAAATCAATTTTACAACTTGTTGCATTAATAATCGGCATATTAGTGATGGCGTCTTTACTTTTATTAGAATAGCAAGTTATTTATGCTCGTATTTGTTAGTTAATTGATGAAAGAACTTCTTGACAAAGTTCGTCAATTGGAACAATCAGAGATTAATGATTTAACAGAAAGACGTTTAGCAGAATTCGCTTCTTTCAAAAAAAAATCTGAAGATGAATGGTTTTCAGAACTTTGTTTTTGTATTCTTACAGCAAATGCAAAGCAAAAAACAAGCGCAGAAATTCAGTCACAAATAAACGCAGAAGGTTTCAAAACATTATCTCAAGAAACTTTAACAAATTTAATAAAATTAAATAAACATCGATTTCACAACATCAAAGCAAAATACATAGTTCTCGCAAGACAATTTGCAAATATAAAATCAATAATTCAAAATATGCCTGAAAATCAAGCACGCGATTGGTTAGTTCAAAATATTCAAGGCATCGGCATGAAAGAAGCATCACATTTTATAAGAAATACGGGCGGTCAAAATCTTGCAATTTTAGACAGGCATATTCTCAATATATTAGTAGACCAAAAAATTATCTTAAAACCTAAAAATCTCAACATTCAAAAATACAAAGAAATAGAACAAGTTTTCGTAAATATCGCCAGCACACTTCGAATGACGCCTGCAAAATTAGATTTAATGTTGTGGTATTTACAAACTGGCGAAATAGCAAAATGAAAAAACAATCCTTCAACGAGCGTTGCTACAATCTTCTAAGAAAAGTTCCAAAAGGTAAAATCACAACATACAAAGCACTAGCAAATACGTTAAAAACAAAAGCATACAGAGCAGTAGGCAACGCAATGAACAAAAATCCCTATGCACCAGAAGTTCCTTGTCACAGAGTCATAAACACAGATGGAAAATTAGGTGGTTACGCACAAGGTCTTAAAAAGAAAATACAAGATGCTGTATTTGTCCATAATCAATAAATTATAAATCGACTTTTAATTCTTTTGCACAAACTTCTCGATTCGTTCAAGAGCAGTTTCTATTTTATCATACGCCGTTGCGAAACTACATCTCACATATCCTTCTCCAAACGGCCCAAATTCAGTTCCAGGTATTACGGCTACATGAGATTCATTCAATAATCTACGAGCAAATACAGAGCTATTCATTCCAAAATCTTTAATGTTTGAAAAAGTATAAAAAGCTCCAGTAGGCATATTCGTTTTCATCCCAATTTTATTAAGCCCGTTAACAATTAATTTTCTTCGATTATCGTATTCTTTAACCATAGAATTAAGATATTTAGGAGCAAGAGACAAAGCACGAATACCCATCAATTGAGAAATCGTGGGAGCAGAAATTGTAACATAATGATGATTTTTTATCATTTCAGAAATAAATTTTTTAGGACCGCTACAATATCCTAAACGAAAACCACACATCGCATAACTTTTTGAAAAAGTATGAAAGGTTGTAACATGTTCTTGCATTCCATTAAGCGAAGCCATAGAAATATGTTTAGCTCCATCATAAACAATATCTTCATAAGCTTCATCTGAAAAAACAAGCAAATCATTTTCCACAACAATGTCCGCTATTTCTTCCATTAATTTTCGCGACATAATTGTTCCAGTCGGATTGCTCGGAGTATTCAAAATTAAAACTTTAGATTTTTTAGAAACAATATATTTTTTCAACACATCTGGATTTAATGCGAAATTTTCTTCTTCGCGTAACGGCACAAAAACAGGAGTTGCACTAACTAAATCAATCGCAGGAATATAACCGACGTAGCCAGGAGAAGGAACGAGAACTTGTTCAGTCGGGTCTAAAGCTGTCAATAATGCAGAAAATAATCCCTCTTGACTTCCAGATGTAACGACAATTTCTTCAGGTGTAACTTCAATATTATTAAATCGTTTTAATTTTTTAACAAGTGCTTCACGTAGTTCTAAAAGTCCAGCAGGTTCAGAATAATGTGTGGATTTAGCAATTACTTTTTTTGCATAATCAAGAAGTGGAGCGGGCGTAGAAAAATCAGGTTCGCCAGGACCAAGACTTATTACTTTTTTATCCGTAACAACTCGTTCAAAAATTTTAGGAAACTCCAGTTCAGGCAATTGCAAATCGCGTTCAGAAATATGCACCATCTTTTCAATAAAACTCCCCTTTATTTTATATATCTTCCTAAATCACTTTTTTTTCTTTTTTACAATTTTTAAACTTTTTTTAACAACTTTTTTTTCTTCAGAAATTTTTTTTTCATTAGTTTTTTGATTATGCTTAATTCTTAACTGATAAGCAATTAATTTATCAAGAGCAGATATCGCTTCATCGGGAAATGAGAAAACTGACAAACCTCTTTCACGTAAAGAACGCGAAAGCAAATCAGTAAATTCCCCACCAGTCGAAACAACAATAATTGGTTTTTGCGAAGAACGGTGTGATTCCGAAATAATTTCAACAATTTCAGTTGTAAGCAAAGGGGTTTGATACAATGCAATGAGTAAAATTCCATCGACGCCAGAATCTTTCAAACAAACTTCAAGAGCACGTTTATATCTTTCAGTTGTAGCGTCGCCCAATAAATCAAGAGGATTACCTACATTCATATATTTCGGTGCAAATTTTTTTATTTCTAAATTTGTTTGAGGAGAAATAACTGCAAATTTAATATGTTTAGAAGAAGCAATAGCATCTGCAGAAATAATCCCGTAACCTCCACCATTAGTTATAATTTGCAAACGATTAGAACGGAACGAAACAGATTTTTCAACTAACGATGCAATGTGAAACATTTCCTTGAGCGATGAAGCACGAATAGCATTTGTTTGTTCCAAAATTCCGAAAAATACTTCGCTGTCTCCAGCTAAAGCTCCAGTATGGGAAATAGTCGCACGTTTACCTTCGTCAGTCAAACCACCCTTCAAAACAATAACTGGTTTTTGTGCTGTGACTTTTTTCAAAACGTTAAAGAATTTTTCTCCGTTTTTAATTCCTTCAACATACAAACAAATAACTTTAGTAGTTTCGTCATTGCCTAAATATTCAAGGAAATCAGATTCATCTATTTGTGTGGCGTTTCCGTAACTTACAAATTTAGAAAAAGTATGTCCGCTTGTAGACGCAATATCCAAAATCGCCGAACCAATAGCTCCGCTTTGACAAACAAAACTAATTCCTCCAGGTTTAGGACGAGTTAATCTGTAACGCGGTAAAAATAAAGTGTCAAATTTATGATATGCATCAAATATTCCTAGACAATTAACTCCGACGCAACGCATTCCGTAAGAATCAAGTTTCGACTTCAATTTTTTTTCAAGAACATCATTTCCGACTTCTCCAAATCCAGAAGTAATAATTAAAACATCTTTAATTTTCTTTTTTTTGCAATCCTCAATAATTTCAAGAACATATTCGGCAGGAATTGCGATAATCGCTAAATCAATATTTTCAGAAACTTTCAAAAGAGAAGAATAAACTCTATAACCTAAAACATTTTCAGCTTCGGGATTTATCGGGAATATTCGTCCTTTGAAACCGCCATCAATTAAATTTTTTAAAATAACGTGTCCTACTTTCGCCGGGTTTCTTGACGCTCCAACAACAGCAACATTAGTAGGCTTAAAAAAACCAGACAAATCCATAACCATAAATACACAAACAAATGGTTATATTTAATCTTTATCCAAAAAGCTGATTTGGTTCTTCAAGCAAATTCTTTAACGTTTTCAAAAACTCATTTGCAATAGCTCCATCAATTATCTGATGGTCAAATGTGAGTGAAACAGGTAAAATTTTAATATTCTTAGGTTTATTTGTCACGTTATCCAAAACAACTCTATCAAATATTCTTCCAGTCCCTAAAATTGCAGATTCTCCTGGATTAATAATCGGTGTACCGTAAGTTCCTCCAACAGAACCATAATTGGTAATAGTAAAAGTAGCACCTTTCAAATCCATTATATCAATAGTTCTATCTTTACATCTGTTAGCCAAACCAGCAATTTCTTTAGCTATTTCAGAGATGCTCTTTTTTTCAGCAATCTTCACAACTGGAACCATCAATCCCGCTTCTGTCTGAACTGCCACACCAATATTATAGTATTTTTTAACAATGATTTCATCACCTTCTAAAGAAGAATTCAAAATAGGATGTTTCTGCAAAGCAGAAATAACTGCTTTAATCACAAAAGGCATAAATGTCAGTTTAATTCCTTCAATTTCAAAATGTTCCTTTTCACGCTTTCGTAAGTCCCATAATTGAGTCACATCAATATCTTCCATAGAAGTAACTTGTGCAGTTTGAGAAAGAGATTTAATCATATTTTGAGCAATTATTTTACGAACGCCTTTAAACGGCACGCGTTCAACATAACCAAATAAATCATACTTTTTTTGAGAAACAAAATTCGCAGATTTTTGAACATCAACTTTAACCTTAGCAGAAATATCCAAATCGGTTAATAATATTCTTCCCCCGTCACGACCTGACTTTATAGAAGATAAATCAATTCCTCTTTCAATAGCAGATTTTCTCACAACAGGAGATGCAAGAACTTTTTCGGAGATAACAGATTTTTCAAATATTTTTTTTATAATAGTTTCATTTTTTTTAATTTCTATTTTTTCGCCTTTTCCCCCAATTAAGCATAACGTTGCACCAACATTAACAAGAGCACTTTTCAGAAAATTAATTTTCAAAATAGTCCCAGCAACAGGAGAAGGCAAGTCAGCAACGGCTTTATCAGTTTCAATTTTCACAATAATCTGATCATTTTTTACAGAATCTCCTTCGGTAACAAACCAATCTACAATTGTAGCCTCAACAATTCCTTCACCAATATCTGGAAGTTTAAATTCAAAAACCATCAAGAAAGCCCTTTAGCATTTTTCATAACTTTTTCAATCGCATTGGAAATTTTTTCAACGGAAGGAAGATAATATTCTTCGTGCAATCTTAACGGAACAATCGTATCAAAACCCGTAACTCTTTCAATCGGTGCTTCCAAAGAATAAAACGCTTTTTCATTTATGCGAGCGATAATTTCCGAAGCCAGTCCAAGAGTTCGAGGAGATTCCTGAACAATTACACATTTACCTGTTTTTTGAACACTATCAATAATTGTTTCAGTATCCAAAGGAGATAAAGTTCTCAAATCAATAAGTTCAATGTCAACATTTTTCATTTGCTCAACAACTTCTTTAGCAGTTTTAACCCACGCACCATAAGCAATCAAAGTCACATCTTTTCCCTCTTTTATCACATGTGCTTTTCCCAAAGGAATAGCATAACTTTCAGAAGGAACTTCTTCTTTAATTGCTCGATAAATTTTTTTAGGTTCAAAAAATATAACTGTATCTGGGTCGCGAATCGCAGAAGTCAAAAGTCCTTTTGCATCGTAAGGTCCAGAAGGCATAACAACTTTTAATCCAGGAGTATGAACAAAATAAGATTCGGGCGAATCGCTATGATGTTCTAACGCTTTGATTCCTCCTCCAATTGGACAACGCACAACCATCGGCACGCTAAATCTTCCGCGCGAACGATTTCTTATTCTAGACGCGTGAGAAACAAGTTGGTCAATCGCAGGAAAAATAAATCCCTCAAATTGAATTTCGCAAATAGGTTTCAAACCAACAACAGCCATTCCAATACTTGTTCCAACAATTCCACTTTCAGCGAGCGGAGAGTCCATAACTCGTTCGTTACCGAATTCTTTCGCAAGTCCGTCAGTAACTCTGAAAACTCCTCCCTCTTCTCCAACATCTTCTCCAATTAAAACAATATTTTTGTCGCGTTTCATTTCCAAACGCAACGCGTCATTCAAAGCTTCAACCATATTCATGTTGCTCATAATTCGAAATCTCCGATACAACAAATTCTCTTTTTGAAGAATTTGTTTGCATCTAAAAAATGAGAATCAATTTTATTCATGTGCTAAAACTCCTTTACATAATTTTGGTTGTGCAAAAATTTTTCTGAAATTGTGAGCAATAGATTTTTTAACATCATCAAGACAAAGATTTTTACCAAGAATATCACTCATATAAATCGGTTCAACTTCTGAAGCTGGAAAACCGCATTGGTCCACAAAATGAAAATAATTTTGTGTAGGTCGGTTAACATTCAACGCAAATCCGTGATGCGTATAAATTGAATTTCCTGCAAGCGCAACTTTTATTCCTTTCGTGCATAAAACTTTCGGTTTGCCTTCATCAAGATACCAAGTAGCCCGATAAGGTTTTTCAGTTGTCGGATTATGCGTATCTCTCCTTTGAACATTTATTCCAAAATCTTGCGCAGTTTTAATCATCGTTTCTTCCAACTTAATCATAAAATTCAAAACGCCACCATAAGGTGCAATATTCATAATTGTATATCCAATTAATTGTCCTGGCCCGAGATACGCGGTGCCTCCTCCACGTTCACTCTGAACATAATCCACGCCAGCAGAAGATATTTGTTCAGGACTAACGTGAACTTTATTCCAGCGAGGGTCAGCACCAAGCGTGATAACTGGATTGTGTTCTGCAAATAATAAATGGTCTGAAATTATATCGGCACGACGTTCATTAAAAATTCGTTTTTGATGAATCCAACCATCAGCATAAGAAATACGTCCCAAGTCTAATAATTTAATTTCCAAAGTCACGCTTCCTCCAATTCTCCGACGACACCTGCATTTTCAACAGCGCGTTCAGAGGCACCAACATTTTTAGTAATAACTTTATTTTCTCTTTTAGATTGTTCCATTTGTTCCTTTAAATTAGAAGTTAAATCTTGATATAAATAATTAAACATTTCAGTTGGTGATTGAGGTTTAGCAGATTCGGCAAGAGACACTGCACGTTCAATTTGAGCTTCAGATTCAGATTTTATTTTACCAATTAATGCAGGATTTATTATTTTCTTTTGCAACAAATAATTTTCAAATCTAATTATCGGGTCTTTTTTTTCCCATTCGCGAACTTCATTTTCAGAACGATATCTTTTAGAATCATCTGAAGTTGTGTGGTCTCCAATACGATAAGTAAAACATTCAATTAAAGTTGGACCTTCTCCCTTTCTCGCTCGTGCAACAGCTTCGCTCGTGGCCTTGTAGACAGAAAATAAATCATTTCCGTCAACTTGTATTCCTGGAAACCCATAAGCAATCGCTTTTTGAGCAATTGTTTGCGAAGCAGTTTGTTCTTTAACTGGAACAGATATTGCCCATTGATTATTTTCGCAAATAAAAATGCAAGGAGATTTATACACTCCTGCAAAATTCATCGCTTCGTGAAAATCTCCTTCGGATGTCGCACCATCACCAAAATAAACAACTGAAACATTTTTTTGTTCAAGATATTTAAAAGCCATTGCCGCACCGACAGCGTGAGGTAAGTGTGAGCCAACAGTTATAGATATTGGAAAAATATTTATTTTACTTGGAATTTGCATACCTCTTTCATCTCCCGCCCAATAACGAAAAAGCATTTCAGGTAAAACTCCTTTAATCATAAATATTCCATTTTCTCTAAATGCTGGAAAAATTAAATCATTTTTTTCCAAAGCAAAAGCACTTCCAATTTGACAAGCTTCTTGCCCTTTCATTTGAGCATAAGTTCCTAAACGTCCTTGTCTCTGTAATTTCCAAGCCTTATCATCAAAAACACGAGTTAAAATCATAAACTCATACATTTTTTTTAAATTTTCTTCAGAAATTTTCGGCAAATCCTTTTCATCAAATTTTCCGTTTTCGTTCAAAATTTGCAAATAAGGCACTTCAAAATTCGCTATAATTTTTCTCATCACTCCTCTATAAAAAAAGACGTAGGAACTTTATAAATATTGACAAACTGTAAATTTCAAGTCAGGTTTAGATAAACACTAAAAGTTAGATTTTTAAAGCAATAATTTAACTAAAAATTATGGAATATTCATTTATTGAAGAAGCTATCGAACATGTTACTCGCTCGCCTAAAACAAGAGCCACAATAGATTTTCTGCCATTATACGAAGAACTTTTGTCCGATTCTTCAAAGGTTAATTGGCGAAAAATATCTGAAACTAATTTTGTAGTAGATTTAATTTATAAAAAAGAGAAATTTGTCGGAGTAATTTATGGTCCTAAAAATCCGCAATTAGACATTACAAAATGTTTTATCGATGAAGAACATTTTTCTTTCAAAGGAGAAAAAGTCGATAATCTTTACGAAAAAATTTCTTCTAGGTTAAGTTAATTTCCCAAAGCTAATTTTTTCAACGCTTCAAAGTTAGTCGCACCACAAATAAATTTTTTTGTTTCGTCATTATAAAAAAAAGGCACGGCTCCACATTTTCCACAATCAAATCCTTGTAATTTTTTAGCGTTTGCAGAATTATGCCAAGTTTCAAGCCTCATAAAAACGACTTTCTCTTCTTTTTCTAATTTTTCAATAAATGGAATCATTTCATGACAATGCACGCATTCCGTTCCATAAAACATATACAAAGTCATATTGCTATTTAGCAATGAGCTTATTTAAATATTTTTTAGGCTTAAATGTTCTACAAAAGTATTTAACAAGAAGAGACTTACTTTTCTTATGAAACAAGAGGTTTTGAACGCTTATGATTCTCAAAAATTTATTAGTAAATTCGTGTCTGTCCCAGAATGTCAATTAGTAAGAAAATATGCCGAAATAACTCTTAGAGCGCCTTTAGTTTTAAAAATAGTCTCAGAACAGGCAATTCATAAAACTGAAATTGGGGGAATTAAAATAGTTAAACATCAAACAGAGATTTCTGAAGCATTTGAAGAGCTCGTCGAGATTGCAAAAAAGAACAAAATAAAATTGGATGGAATTTTAGCACAAGAATTTGTTGAAGGCCAACAATTAATAATCGGTTTAAAAAAAGATTTAACTTTTGGTTATGTGATAATGGTAGGACTTGGGGGAGTATTCACTGAAATATTCAAAGATATTTCTATACGCAAATGCCCAATAAATTTAGAAGAATCACAAAGTATGCTTGACGAATTGAAAGCAAGCAAGATTTTTCATAATTTTAGAAATATAAAACTTAACACAGAGCTTCTCAAAGAAACTTTAGTCTCTCTATCTAATTTACCTAATAATCATAAAGACATAAAAGAATTAGACATAAACCCATTCATATTAAATGAAAAAGAAGGAAAATCCGTAGATGTTAGAATTGTCTTGGAGAAATAAAACAAATATCTTATCCTAGTTTAAATGTAAACGTCTAAATTGTGTTTAGCAGAGTTGATGAAATTTAAGTACATTTATTAATCGTTATACCACGAGGACTTGCATCGGTTAGGAGTTTAATTTAGTAGGAGAATACAGCTAATAATCTCCAAATATAACGAGAATAATTAATAACTTCAGTAAACTAAAACAATAAGTCTATTTTTTATGCCAGTAACAAAAATACTTATAACTTAAAAAACCACTAAACATAGTCGTAAATAAAAAAGTATATTTCGGTACAGTAAAATTTTCAATTTGTACAGCCCATCCACTAATCCAAACAAGCATATGAACTAAAAAAATAAACGTAAATATTACACACGTAGAAAATAAAACTCTTTTAGAGGGATTCATATTTTAAGTTTAGAAACTGGTTGAAAATCTTTCCACGCAGTTTCAACCATTTGATTCATAGACTTGGCAAAATAATCACTCGAAAGCCAAACTCCGACATCATAATTTGGATGAACTGTTTTATCATCAAGTAACAAGAACATCATTTGTTCCCCATCAACTATTGTAAATCTTCCATGAGCTTTATCTAAATGCCTTACATCCGCAATTTTAGATAACTCACGAGCAACTTTAATATTTTCAGAATTTATAGGGGCAGCTATTTTCAAGACAACTCCTCTTTTTTTAGCTTTTTCAAGAGTAGGCATAAGGGCTTCAAATTTTCTATTCAAACCTTCTGCAGTCGTAACAAAAGTCGCTTGTTTTTTTGCGTTCTTCAACATCATATCTAAATGATTATAAATATTTTGTCTGCCTTTCAAACTTCCAGATAAATCCGCAGGTTCAACATATTTAATTCCCGTGTCATATAAATTAACAAGTTCTTTAATCAATTCACCTTCACGAACATCTTCCAAGAGTTTAGTTTTTTCTTGAGCAATGTTCAACATATGTTTTTTAACTCTGTCAATAACTTCCTCAGGTTTCAAAGCCAAAAACTTTATTGGTTTTCCAAGTTTCATAACGACAAATCCCTTTTTTTCAAGAGTCTCTAAAATATCATAAGTTCTGCTTCGCGGAACATCAGATATTGTGCTCAACTCTCCAGCAGTAGAAACTCCTCTCGACAAAAGAGAAGTCCATACTTTAACTTCATACATATTTAAATCAAAAATTTTTCTAATTCTACTTAAAAATTCTCCATTAACAATCATAACTTAACCAAAAGCCCACGACTATTTAAATCTTTTTAGAAATTTATTATTTAAAAGTGAAAACCTATTTTTTCATTTTTGACATCAAAGAAAATCAATACATCTTTTTTGCCGTCGTTAAATATTATTTTAGTAGCTCCAACCCTCTTAGAAATAAAATCTTTATAATTTAGTAAAAATTCTTTTAATTTATCACTTACAAATAATTCTAAGACTATTCTTTCTTCTTTCTTCATATTTTTATTTTTTCTTTCAGATTGTATTCTTCTAGACACTTCGCGTGCAAACCCTTCAGCTTCTAATTCTGGAGTCATAGTCGTATCCAAAACAACAGATAATTCTTTGCCTTTTTGAAATATAATTTCTTTGATATTCAATTGTTGTTTTAACAAGTCAGATAACTCATCTTTCAATTTTTCAGGAGATTGTATTTTAACAGAAGCAAGAGGCCACTTCAAACCAATTTTAGCTCTATCTCTTTCTGAAAGTCCTCTTTCAAGTATACTCTTAAAATATGTAAAATTCTTTTCTAATTCTAAATTAATTAATTTATTATTTATTTCAGGAAGTTTACTTAAGTGTATTGATTCTTCAAGTTTAGAATTTTCTTTTAACATTAATTGCCACATTTTTTCAGTCATAAATGGAGTTATAGGTGACAAAATTTGCAACAATCCTTTGTAAATAAGAGACAAAGTTTTTTTAGTTTCATCTGCTCTTTCACGAATAAGTTTAATATAGGTTCGACTCAAATCTTGAATTACAAATTGTTCAACTGAATCTATTACTCCATAAAATTTGTATTCGTTATAATCTTTATTTATTTCTTTAATCAAATTATTAAAGCGAGATAAAATCCACTTATCTTCAACATTTAATTTTTCTTTAACTTCAGAATTTAATTGATTTATGAATGTATCAATGTTGCTCAAAATATTAAGAAATTTTTGTATTTCTAAAAATTCTTTTTCATTATAAGAAAAATCTTCTCCCCGAGACAATTTAATAAGAGAGTATCTAAGATAATCTCGATTATATTTAAGAATTACATCTTTAGGTGCAACAACATTTCCTTTAGATTTAGACATTTTCTTTTTATTTAAATCTAAAACCATTCCGTGCAAAGTTATACTATTAACTGGTTTTTTATCAAATCCAATTATTGAAAGAATTAATTGAGCGTTCCACCATCCTCTAAACTGGTCAGTTCCTTCAATGTTCAAATCTGCTGGCCAATATTTTTCAAAATTCTGTTTTTTCGAAGGATAACCTAAAGCCGACCAACTAGTTGCACCAGAATCAAACCAAACATCAAGCACACCCGTAACTCTATTCATTTTACTCTTACAAGAACAAATAAAATTCACCTTATCTATTCCAGGTTTATGCATATCAATTTGCTTCATTCCAGAAAGTTTTTTCAGTTCAGCAAGACTGCCCACAACTTTTATGTTATTGCACTTCTCACATTCCCAAATTGGTAAAGGCGTGCCCCAAAATCTTTCGCGAGAAATAGGCCAATCAGAAATTCCTCCAAGCCACGCTTTCATACGAGCCTGTGCCCACTTTGGAGCCCAATTAATTTCATCGTTCATTTTTAATAATTTAGACTGCATTTTTGTAATTCTCAAAAACCATTGAGGGAGTGAAATCATAATAAGAGGATTTTTACAACGCCAACAAGAAGGATAATCATGACTGTAACTATGTTCATAAATTAAAAATCCATCTTTTTTCAAATCTTCAATTATTTCTTTATCTACTTCGCGAGCTTTTTTGCCAGCATATTTCCCTGCTTCCAGATTCATAATTCCATCTATTCCCACAAAACAAATTTGGTCAAGATTATTTTGTTTACCGATATCATAATCTTCTTTCCCATGGCCTGGAGCACAATGAACAAGTCCGGTTCCATCAGTCGTAGTAACATAACGTGGAGCAGAAACAATTCGATTTGAATTTTTTAAATTAATTCGAGTATTTTTTGAAACGGGATTTTCATAATTTAATCCTTCAAGAGTTTTTCCCTTAAATTTTTTTATAAATTTGTATTCAATATTAAATTCTTTCATTCTTTTCTCAACAAGTTCTTCCAATAAAATCCAACGTTCAGTTCCATTTACTTCAATTTCAGCATAATCTAAATCTGGATGAATCATTACACCAGTATTTGCAGGCAATGTCCAAGGAGTAGTTGTCCAAATTATAAGAGAAGTATTTTTTTTATTTTTCAAAGGAAATTTAATATAAATCGCATTATCTTTTTGCAAATTATATTCTATTTCATTAAAAGAAACAGCAGTTGCACAGCGAGGACAACAATGAACTGGATATTTTCCAAGATAAAGCATATTCTGTTCATAAGCTTTTTTCAAAATAAACCACAATCCTTCAATATAATCATCTTTAAGCGTGAGATACGGATTTTTCCAATCCATCCAAACACCCAAGTCATAAAATTCTTCATTCATAGCATCAATATGTTTAGTAGCATATTCTCTACATTTAGCAATAAATTTGTCAACTCCATATATTTCAATATCTTTTTTTGTCTTTGACCCAATTTCTTTTTCAACTTGAAATTCTATCGGCAAACCATGAGTGTCATAGCCCGGACGATCAAAAACATCTTTTCCCTGCATTCTTTGAGACCTTATAGCCACGTCTTTCAAAATTTTGTTAAGTGCAGTTCCCATATGAATATGCCCAGTCGCATAAGGCGGACCATCCATAAGATAGAATTTTTTTCCTTTAGAACGAGCTTTTTTCAATTTATCATAAATTTTATTTTTTTTCCAAAACTCAAGAATTTCAGATTCGCTAAGGCCAGTAACCATAATATTAAATTAAAACTCTCTTTTTTATATCTTACTTAAGCTCAGAAAAACACTAATTTACAAATCTTATTTATAAATTTAATAATAATTTAAATATTATTTTTCAAAAGTCTCGTTAAATTTTTCTAATAATTGCCCAACTAGAATCGTAACTCTTCAACAAACTAATCCAAGCAGAGATAGCAATAAATCCCGAAGTAAGCAAAATTATTTCATTTCCGATAAAAACAGTCAAAATTAAAGAAAAAATAAATAATGCTTTGAAATATTTTCGGCCATCAATAAGTTCATCACGTGCAAGCCACGCAATAAAAAGTCCAGAAGGAATAGAAAAAAATAAAATAATTAATTCAAATAACATATTAATCAATCAGAAAATCTTCATTTTCACAAGCTTCATTAAGAATATCTTTAATGTATAATGCTCCAACGATAGAATCAGTTTTATCTAAAACGGGTATAAGACTTACTTCTTTTTCGCGAAGAATTTCAAATGCTTTTTGTATTTTGTCTCCACTTTTTACTGAAACAAATTTTTTATTCATAACTTCTGAAACTTTTTTTTGTTCTCCAAAATGAGCAATTAAATCACGTGCACTTACTACGCCACAAACTTTTTTTTCAAGAAAAACAATCAAACTATTCAGAGAGTGTTTAGTCATTAATTTAGCAACTTCTGTTAAAGACATATCTCTTTCAATAATAATCGGTTTACGCATCAAATCTTCGACTAACATAAATATAAAAAAGTTAGATAGTATATAACTTTATCTCTAAATTACCTTCGCAGATATAATCTTCACGTCTACAATTGGTCTGTCTCGAGAGTCAGTTTTTACTTTTCCCATTTCATCAATTATCTCTAAACCTTCTACAATTTTTCCAAATACGGGATGTTTCCCATTAAGAAAATTATTATCTGCTAAATTAATAAAGAACTGGCTTCCTCCAGTATTTGGACCAGCATTAGCCATAGATATAGTGCCTCTGTCATTTTTATCTAAATTTGTATTCGTAAATTCATCCTTTATTTTATATCCCGGTCCACCAGTTCCAGTTCCAGTTGGGTCTCCACCTTGAATCATAAATCCGTTAATAATTCTGTGAAAGATAATTCCATCATAAAATCCTTCATTAACGAGTTTGACAAAATTTCCAGCAGTCACGGGCATTTCACCAGTATACAATTCAAGAACAATTCTACCTTTAGTAGTGTCCAATTCAACGTTTGTGTGTTTTGAGACCATTAGATTAGATGATATAACAGCAATAGCAACCAAGATAACTGCAATAATAGCTATTAAAATCTTTTTGTGCCCTTTAATCCAATTAGATATTTGTTTTTGCATAATCATCTAAAAAAAAAGAGATTAATAAATCTTACTTCTTCGCAACTTTCCACATAAGCTCAAAATATTTTCGGTAACTAGAAGCAAACTCTTCTTGTTCAACAACAATAGCAAAGGGATTTTTACCCCATAAAATCATTGCAACAGAATTTCCATAAATATTAAGAACCATAGGACTAGAATATTTTTCAGGTAAATAACGAGTTTCCGCTAATATTTTAGGCCCAATACTTTTATCAGAAGTAATCACTCGAAGTTTAACTCTTTTCTGTTTTCTACGTTCATTAAACCATTTGAAATAATAAGGCATTGAGTTATAGGCTTCTCTATTTGCTCCCAAAATAAAAATGTCTTTATATTTAAGTTGATTTTCAAAAACTATCTTTAATCCATTTTTACCTCTGTAAAAATTAGTTTGTTCCTTATTCTTTGAAGAACTGAATTTTTTGTGTAATTCAGCAACAAACGGAATTAGTAAATTTTTCTTCTCTTCAATAGCCACAATTACATGATTGGGGTCTGAAGCAGTAAACACACGACGATTATTCTCCAATATATAACTCAAAAAACCCTTTTGAATCAAGGTTTCAGTTACATCATAAACCGTGCGACGATGCAACCCTGTCTTGCGTGAAATTCTACCAGCAAGAGAAGATCCTAAATCAAGTAAAGCAAGATAAACTTTATTTTCATTTTCAGTCAATCCTGCGTCTTTCAAATCCATAATACAGATTATATTTCTTTCTTTTTAACTATTGCTATTGTGGTGAGTTTAATCACCTCATAAATTCATTAAGCATTTTTTCATTAATAAATTAACGAAACATACAACATGACAGAAGACAAAAAAGACTTTTTTGAAGAAAGAACACTGGGAGAAATAAAAAAGCTATCAGCTGACAGAGTTCAAAATCCAAGAGGATTAACTGCAAGAATAAGGGGGCTAGACCCAGCACATCAGTCATTGGAAATGCAATTTGAAGTCAGGCCTTCACGGTTCTTTAAATTTGCAAGCTCTTCACAAGATGCTTCAAGAAAAGTATACAAACATGGCCACTATAAACCACTACAGCATCCACAAACACAGGCAGAAGCAGTAGCTTCACGAAGAAATCCTCTATCTTACAGAGTTAGAGATTTGTCATTTTTAGCAGAAACTCCAGAAGAAAATATTGAGACATTAGGATATTCTTTCAGACCAGTTCAAGGCAGAGATAGAAGAAAACGACTTGTGCCATTTGTTTGGATAATGGAAGCTGCACGTATCTTTGCTTATACTGAAAATGAAACTCCTGGTTTTACAGTCCAACCATATACAGATTCAAAAACAGCATCTTTGGAAGGTGGAGAAGTTGTTGTGCAAGTGCCGTCAAGACGTGAAGGCCATCCTAAATATCATGTAAAAGAAAGTCATGTCGCAGTAAAAGATAATGCAAACAAAAGAGCAATCGTCTGGAGTTTGTCAGCATCTCCAGAAAGAAGTTTAGAAGTTCCTCATAGCGTTTATGCAATTAGATATCGCAGAGAATCAGATCCAGAGGAAAGTGCAATCTTCACTTTTTATCCACATCACATTGCTGCACATTGGGCAACTGCCAAACACTTCTTAGAGGAAAAAAACAATAGAACACCTTGGGAAATGGATCCATTTGCAAAGCCATCAAGAATGCTCGTCGATATATATAGAAGAATATGCAACAATGTTTTAGTATATGACTCACATTTAAAGGGAGTAGATAAGAGAAGAAAACCACACATTGCAGAAAAATCCATTATGCTCGCAAGAGCCATAGGCGTTTTAGGTCAAGATAACACAATTTTCTGGGATCCAAAACGAGATCCTAAATTAAAAGATTACGATTGGTCAATTCCAGGTAGATAGTTACAAAACCTATAAGTTTTTAATTAAAATATATTTAAGATGTTATGGAAATCGAAAAATTAAAGAAGAGATATTTTATATTAAAATTCACTTCTTTGATTATTGTATTTTTGTTAGTAGGTGTAATCTTCAAGATATTCACAGCTCTTGGAAATAATCAGGAAATTCCTAATAGCTCACAATCTGGAAATCAACTAATAGGCGAAGACCCTCAAGGAACAAATCCTCTTGGAAATACAAATCCTCTTGGAAATACAAATCCTCTTTCTAATCCGAATAACTCGAACACAAACTCTGGCGGCGGAGGTGGAGGTGGAGGAGGAGGTGGTGGAGGCGGAGGCACAACAAACCCACCCTCATCATGCACACCAACAACAGAAATCTGCGACAATGTTGATAATGATTGTGATACGCTAGTAGACGAGAACAACATATGTAATCCAGCAATATTAGAAAATGAATTTACTAGCTTAACTTTTGAATTAAATCCTTTAAACCAATTCGGATTAAAAGAAGTAAAGGATATGAAAAGTAATTACGTGCATCCCTTAAAGAATACAAATCTCGCATGGACCTTATCTTTGATAAGAAATACAGCACCATTTACTGAAACTTTGATAGATAGTAATTTTATTTCTACAAAAAGTTACCAGTCTGTTATCTTGCCAGACGGAACAAAGAAGTTAATCTTTAGATGGGATGGAGGATCAATAGAAACAAGTTCATTTAACGTAGTGCAAACTTTCTCTCTTGCACCAAATGAGAAATTTGCACGCATGAGGATAAAAGTTGAAGGCATAGCATTGAATGAGCATTCAGTACATTACATTGCTCCTATGATGTATTATGATTCAATGCTCTCAGGGACAAAGTCAATAATTCCTTATCGTCTTACAAGATGGGTAACCAATCCACACACTTTTTCAGGTTTTCAAATAAATAATGGGCAAGGTTTTTTCACTGAACAAATAGCAGAAGGTTTGTACAGCATATTCCCTCCTCAAACTCCAAGTTATTTATACCTTGCAGTTTATGACTCACAAGGTTACTGGGCAAAAACCGGTTGGCGGGGAGACAACATTGGGTTGGAACTGCAGTTTCAAGTCTATGGAGATAAACAAACCATAGCAAATCAAGATTTTGAAACGCCTTATGATATAGTTATTGGAGGAGTACAAGGAGAATATAATCAAGATTGGTTTCATGCAACCAATATATACAAAGAATGGTTCTCACAACAAGAATTTTTTCCTATCCCATTATATGATCGCACAGACATACCAGAGTATATTAAATATCTAAAATTAATTCAAGTATTCACTCCCGGACCAGTAATTTCTACACAAGAGATTATAGACACTCTAAGTGCTCCTCATCAGATATATAGTATTACAGATTCAGTTGCAGCGTTATTTGCATGGGATAACGGACTAACAGCATACCAACCATCATCAAATATTGCTGCAGCAATTCCAATTTTAAAACAACAAAATATTCACGTTACTGGATTTGTCGGCTCCAATTATATCATTCAAACAGATAGTTCATATCTTTCTCACATGACTGAATTGCAACCGGCACGTGCAAGGCATGTTGATGGTAGTTTTAATGTACTCCAAGGATTAAATATAATGCTTCCAGGACATCTTGCATGGATGCAGTTTACTGCTGAAAGATATTTAGATAATCTAGCATTAGGACTTGATGGTTGGTATCTTGACGCAGCAAACCGTATTTTCTTCTACGGCAATGGTATTTTCGGTGGAGGCGCTCATTCACTACAGCAAACTCGTCAGCTTCACAATTATTTACACAATACAATAAGGCCTCAAAATCCAGATTTCATAATTTGGACAGAATCTAACTTTGAACACTTTATGGATACAGTAGACTTTGTTCTTAATGAAGGAGTAAGTTTAAGGTTATCAGCAGACGAAATTCAGAAAGGTAGCGATCGCGATAATCTTGAGTATATCTCTGCAGAGTCTGTTCTTATGCAGGGAAGAACAGTAATTTCTCCAGCAGCAGATCGTTCATGGGCTTGGGGAGTTACAGATCCACAAAGTTATATTTCCTTGTTTGCTACTGGCCTAATTTATGGGCGAGTTCCTTCTATAAGAGAAGAGACTTCTGCGACATTGTATCTTTATCCAGGACTTACAACATCTATACCTCTAGGATATAGTTATGACCCTCTAACCTGGAGTGCAGAATCAACTCCTTTATTTTTAGAGATAAATGCTTTCATGGCAGAAACAATGGGATCATTAGATGAGCATTTTAAATATACTCGTTTTGGTGAAATGCAACGTCTTCCGATAACAACATCAAGCTTAGACACATATACATATTACGATAGATTTCAGATTATTGAAGGCATTCAGACGCCTATGCCAACAGTAGTTCAATTAAAAAAAATACCTGTATCAATTTGGAAAGGCCTTGACGGAAGCATTGGAGTCGTAGCAGTAAATACGCGTAATACTCCTCAATCAGTAAGTATAGAAATTCCATTTAGAGATTACGGACTTTCTGAAGGAACAGAGTATTATATTTATAGAAGAAATGAACCAACGAACATATTAATAAATTCAGAAACAAATAGTTTTACTCTATCCGTAAACCTAGATCCCTATCAAACAGCAACCTTCGAGATAATTGACCCACTAACTGACGAAGATAACGATGGTGATGGAGCGTTACGTTACGATAATGCTGGACAATGGGACTGCAATCCAACTAATAACTTGATCCACCCATTGGCAACAGAATTATGTAATAATATCGACGATGACTGCGATGGGCAGATTGACGAGAATCCTCTTTGCAGTACACCTGGCTTGTCTCCAGAAGCATCTCCTGAAAGAAGACCCCTATCATTTATGAATATTGCCGGAATATTATCTTTTTTTTTATTAATTCTCCTTATAGCAATGATAAAAATCAAAAAAAGATTGATAATCTCAAATTTCACCATAACTAAACAGCACACTAAAAGCATCACACCAAATTAACACAGTATCATATTTTTACAAATCAATCCCAACAGGAATTTCATAATTAACATTGCCACGAGTAGCTTTTATTTTTCCCAAATCAACAAAATCATCTGCAGAAGTATCAGTAGCCAGATAAATATACAAATCAGGACCATTTGAAGTGTCAAGATTCTCAAATCGCAATACTCTTTTCTCATTAGGCAAACCAATGACTTTAACGCTTCCAGAAACTTCA
>SICU01000019.1 GCA_009694755.1 Candidatus Pacearchaeota archaeon | reverse complement strand
TAGATTATTATCAAGAACAAATTAAGAAAAAATTAACAGTTAAGAAGTTGAATAAAATCTGGAATTCAAATACTGATTGAAAAGATTTAAATATAAGTAAGATTAATCTTATTTATGGAAATAGCAACAACGAAGCTTAGCTCAAGAGGGCAGATAGTCATACCTATTGAGATGCGTGGAGATATGAAAGAAGGAGATAAATTAATTGTGATCAGAAGTGGTAATGAACTAATTATAAAGAAATCAATTCCAGAGACTCTCTTGTGGTCTCATAAATCATTAGCAAAAGCCTGGCTAACTGAAGAAGAGGACAAAGCGTGGAAAGACTTGTAAAAGGAGATATTATTGTTATTAATTTTCCTTATTCTGATTTAATAACTTATAAAAAAAGACCTGCACTCATTGTTAAAGTCCCTAATGGCGAAGAGATTATTGTTTGCCAGATAACGAGTAGCTCGTCTGAAAAGTCTGTTGAAATTTCTTTACAGGATCAAGACTTTCAACATGGTAAACTGAAGATAAATAGCTATATTAGAATTGATAAAATATTTTCTATTGAAAAATCTTTAATAGATTATAAAATTGGTTCATTAAAACATGAAAAGTTTAAGGAAATCATAGAAAAATTTGTTTATTTCTTGAAGAATTGACTTTGTGTTGCTCTTATATGATTACTAAAACATCTTTCTGAATTATACACAATTATTTAAACTCAAAAACATTTCAAAAAATAATTATTTGAAAGGAGGTATAAAAAAAAGAAAAAATGGTTTTGGATTTTGCAAAAGAAGCTATTGCTAATGCCGCTACACACAGTATTAATTTCGATGAATTGAGAGCCGGAAAGGCTAACATCAAAGTTTTTGGTGCTGGAGGAGCTGGTTGTAACACAATTACTTGGTTATTTAACAAAGGAATTAACGGTGCAACTATCTACGGTATTAACACTGATGCTTTGCATTTGAGTATTACAAAAGCAGACGAAAAAATCCTTATCGGTAAGGAATTAACTCGTGGGCTTGGTTGTGGAGGTTTTCCTGCTAAAGGAAGAGAAGCAGCAAAAGAATCTGTTTCAGAATTGAAAAAAACAGTCAGCAATGCTGATATGGTTTTCATTTGCGCAGGTATGGGTGGAGGAACCGGAACTGGTTCAGCACCTGTCGTCGGACAACTTGCAAAAGAAGCTGGTGCGGTCGTTATTGCGGTCGTAACAATGCCTTTTGATTGCGAGAAAGCGCGCATCGACAAAGCAGAATTCGGATTACAGGAATTGAGAGATGTTGTTGATACAGTTATTGTTATCGATAACAACAGACTCGTAGATATTGCTGGTAACTTACCAATGGAACAAGCTTTCGCAGTTGCTAACGAGCTAGTCAGTACAATGATTAAAGGTATAGTGGAGACTATTACTTTGCCTTCATTGATCAACTTAGACTACGCTGACGTTTCAGCAATTATGAAAGGTGGTGACGTTGCAGTTATTGGTGTCGGAGAGTCTGACAGTTCCATGCGTGTTGAAGAAGCTGTAAGACAGGCTTTAACACATCCTTTACTTGACGTAGATTATCGCGGAGCAACTGGAGCTTTGATCCACATTACTTGTGGCCCAGACTTCAAACTCGACGAATTCTCGGGAGTAGGAAATCTAGTTACTGAAAACTTAAGTGCAGAAGCGCAAGTCATCATTGGAGCTCGTATCAACAAAGAATTTGGTTCTAAGGTAAGAGTTATCACAATTATGACTGGTGTTAAATCCCCATACGTTTTAGGAAAGGAGATTGAGTCTTCTGGACCTATGCGTGGCGGAAAGCATTCCGAAATGTCGGACTTAGGCATTGAAGTTTTCCGTTAATTTTTAACGGACTTTAATTTTATTTTTTTATTTTTTTAGATTTTTAAGAAGAATTAGTTTTACTTAGGAGTTTTCAAGTTATTTGAAGATATTTCATTTTAATAATCTTTAAAATCTCCTCTTTCTTAAATGAGAGTGGTAAAATATTCGTTTCGCAAACACGATTTTATTCCAGTCATAGGATTTTACGATTATGTTAAAGATCTTAAACAACGCAATTCATTTGAAGATTACAGCGAACCAACTGTTCATTTTATAGGATTATCTCTTTACAATTTCGCATTAGTTTCAAGCTCAATTCTCGTTTTAAATCGCACAATTTCAGGACTTGAAAAAATTCTATAAAATTTAATAGTGGGTTGAAGGGTCTTTGTAAGGATATCTCAAAGGTTTCTTATCTACTTTCCATTTTTCCCAAAAAATCTTTTTATCTAAATCAATTTTTCTTACTTGTTTTTGTTTTTTATCTTTCGGATAGGCTATCGGAATTATTGCTTCGATTTCCCAGTTATCGGGAATTTTAAAATGAACTTTTATGCTATCATCAGTAAATGCTCCAACCCAACAAGAAGCAAGTCCTAAATCAGTTATTCTCAGAAGCATATTTTCTATCGCTGCACCTGCTTGCTGTTTCGCATAATTTTTAGCTCTGTCTTTATACAAATCTTCTAATTTTTTAAATTCCGAACAAACTAAAACTATCCATTGTGCATCATTTATCCAAAATTGTTGAGAATGTTCCGCGATAAATTTTTTATTTTCGGGCATTTCAATGATTAGAAATTTTAGATTGTTAATATTTCCTGCAAATGGTGCTTGATTTGCTGCATCTATTGCTTCTAATATCTCTCCAAACTTTACTGTTTTGTTTGAAAACTCACGAATTGATGTTCTGGATTCTATTGCTTCTTGTGTTTTCATGTTTAAGTAAGGTTGGATATGGTTAAAAATATTCCTATCTTAATCATAGCGAGCAAATATTTCTTTTACTTTTATATCATATATCGGTATAATCTCTTCTATGGATAGATTTTCACAATCTATGCACCTTATATAAAATTCTTCTGTTTCATATTTAAGACTAAAATAGTCATCTACTAGTTCTGCTTCTTGCTCTACGTTTAGTGAGTCTATTGACTGATTAATACTGTAAATATATGCATAATTTCTACTTCCATATTTAAGAAAACTAATAAATTGATAGTATAATGCTTCTATATCCATTTTTATATATCCTCCTTTACGTGATTGCCATGTGTGCATAGTCTCATGTACTAAGAGACTTTGAGATTCTATTGAAGACCTATTTGCGAACTGAGGAGTAGTTCTTGGATTGATATATACATTGTTGAAAAATATTTTACTAGCTCCCCAAGAAATAACTCCTCCATTATACCAATTAATTTTATTAAGGTGCTCTTCTGGAAAGAATTCTAGAAGCGCTTGCTTCTCTTCATGATTTAGATAAAATTCCTCTCTTAGAAAGTAATTAAGAATTGTAAGAAAAATTATTATTCCCAATATTATCAATATACTATAGTAAGTTGCTTGCTTCCATCTTTTCTTTTTGATCATTTCTATAGGTCTTTAATGATTGGATGTATAAAAATGTAATCTTTAATCAAAAATTTCTCCGCCACCCAACATAATTCCTTGCTTTGTATAGATGACTGCGGATTGGCCTTCAGCTATTCCTTGAATTTGTTTTTTTAAAGTAATTATTAAAAAATTATCTTTTTTCGTGACGTTCGCTGAAATTAATTGCCCTAAATGACGAATTCTTACTTTTATATATTTTAATGGAAATTTCGGAACATCTGAAATCCAATTAATTTTTTTTATTGTGAAATATTTTTTAAATAAAATTAAATGATTTTCAGGAGCAATTGTTAAAGTATTATTTAATTTATTTTTTTCAGCAATATAAATTTTTGATTTTATTTTGTTTCTATATTTGTGAGTTATAGTTATTTGTTCATTTTCACCAATACGTTCTCCTATTGTAAAAAACTGAATTCCTTGATGTGTTCCTACCATTTCTCCTTCTGGAGAAATTATTTTCCCGATTTTATTTTTTAATTTTTGTTTGAGAAATTGTTTCATGTTGATATTTCCAACAAAACATAATCCCTTTGTTCCCTTTCTGTTCCAATTTGGAAAATTATTTTCTTTTGCAATTTTTCTTATTTCTGATTTAGTATAATCTCCTGTTGGAAATAAAGAAAACTTTAAAATTTCTTGAGAAAGTCCATAAAGAAAATAAGTCTGGTCTTTTAGTTTATCTCGAGGTATTTTCAAATAAAATTTTCCGTTTTTTTCTATTTTTTTTGCGTAATGTCCGGTTGCAATATATTTACATCCCAATTTTTTTGCCTCTTTTCTCAAAAAAGGAAATTTGATAATGGCATTGCATTCTGCGTCGGGATTTGGAGTTTTTCCTTCAGAATAGGATTTAAACATTGGTTTTATAATTTCATCAGTATATTCTTTTTCATAATTTAATTCTATAAATTTAATTTTTAATTTAGTTGCTATTTTTTGAGCTTCTTTTTTATCTTCTATCCAAGGACATTCTCCAGTCAGTTTATTTTTCTCTTCAGAAAAGCAACGCATAAATGCTCCAATTACTTCATATCCTTGTCGCTTTAACAATAAACCTGCAACTGCTGAATCCACTCCGCCAGAAAGCCCTAATAAAACTTTTTCGTTCATTAAATTTATTGTTTTCTCAACATTAAAAATTATTCTATTTAATCATCTGAAGATTTATTTGAAGTAAGAACATATCCAAGAAGAGCCACATTAATCGTCATACCCAAAAAGGCTTCTGTTGCACTCAAAAATCTATTCACTTTCGACGCAGGAGTTATATCTCCGTAACCAACTGTAGTCAAAGTTACAGTGCTAAAATACAAAGCTTCTTCAAAATTTATACTTTTTTTAACACCTTGAACCATAAAGTCTTCCGGATTTGAAATATATGCTCCAGCAAAAAGAAAAATTATCATACAAACAGCAGTGATATAACTTATAAGAAAATGAACTATTTTTTTTGAACCAAATTTACTTTTAACCCAAAACATTAAACCTGTTGAATAAAGTAAAATCGCGATAAATCCAGTTATTAAAACTCCATTCAAATCTCCTTCCAAAGTTACTTCCAAAATTACAAACAGCAACATAACTCCTAACGTGACATAATCTTCCAAAAGACTCCCACCTTGTTTAACAATATGAACTAATTTTAGACTTATGAATAACATTATTAAAAGCGGAACTAAATATTTCGGCAAATCAATATATTTTTCAGAAGTTAACGAACCTATCAAAGCAACTGCAATTATTAAGGCGAGAGTAAACTCTACACCCTTGTGAACAGGTTTATTTTCGTGATACATATATTCTCTATTTTTAAAATTGAAGCTCATATTTACTCTATATTCAGGCAAGTTCTCTTTTTATTTCTTGGTATTTTGAATTTTTAAGAATTTAAATAATTGACACTTAGACATCAAATTGCATAAAATAAGGTTTAAATAACATCAAACTACTTTCCATAATATGTCCCGATAGCTCAGCAGGTAGAGCACACGGCTGTTAACCGTGGGGTCGGAGGTTCGAGTCCTCCTCGGGACGTTTTTAAGGATTTATTTTGAGATATTCCAAAAATAGAACAATTTTTACGCATTCAAATATAATTTGCAAATTTTTAAAATCATCAAAAACAAAAAATTTCAAAAATTAGCCATAATTTTTTTAAATTTATCAATCTGAACAAAAATTTTTTCATTAATATTTGAAACTAATGAATTAATTTAAAAAATAAAATTATTTTTTCTTATTTTTTTCTCGACGACAAAAATAATTTTATTTTTTCATAAAATATTTTTTTAAAAAAGTGAGCATAGTTTTAAATAGAAGTTACACTTATTTATCTCAAGAGGTGTTATGATTTAAATGGCAAAAGCAAAGAAATCTACAAAAAAGGTTTCGAAAAAAAGTTCAGCTAAGAAAAGATAACTAACGTATCTTTTTTTTATTTTCTTTTTTTTCTTTTTTTTCTTTAATACAAAAAGAAAATTAGGAATTCCCTGAATTTCTTTATTTTCTTTTTTTGTTTTAATAACGTGCAATTCGCAAGAACCCTACCTACAAAATACTTCTTTTCAAAATTTGAAAAGATACTTAAATTAGATTTAATTTAACATTTTATGAAAAAAGGATTGATGATTTTAGGAATATCTTTATTTATTATCAGTTTAATTATAAACATTAGCCCAGTAATAACTGGAAATGTAATTTCTCAAAATTACTCAATAATTCCTTTGAATTTTCTAAGTTGGATTTTTATGGTTTTCTCTTGTTTGTTAATCATAATAAGTGTAAGTAGTAAAGATATCTTGCAGAAAAAATTGGAAGAAATGGAGCGCAATAATCCCTCTGCATCAAGAAATGCAACTGAAAAATCCTCTTTTTTACATTGGTTAAAGGAAAAAATTCATTTTATGGGAAGAAAAACATCTGAAATTAAACAAAATTCTGAAAAATACGCCAAAGAAAAAATATATGCTGAAGGAACCAAATTACCTTCAGGAAAAGAAATAGATAATGAACTAATTAGAAGAAAAGAATTAATTAATGAAGAAAAAAAATATTTAGAAAGTAGAAAAGACGTGTATGCTACAATTTCAGCACTTAAAAATCCTCCCGCAACAGAAGAAGAAATAAATAAAATATATCGTTCTGAAGAAAGAATATTTCCGAATAATCTCGATAGAAAAATAGATAGAATGAAAGAATATCTCAAAAAGAGTGGAGGAAATCCGGAAAGTATTAAGAGATATGAAGAATTATTAGAAAGAAGGAGGTATAATTTTTATAGCCCAGTTAAGAATAAAGCCGAACAAGAATTAGAAGATATGGTTACGGGGAAACAAGGAAGAATTAGTCACGAAAAAATATTTAGTAAAATTAGAGCCAAGTTAAGATTTTCTGGAGAGAGCGAGCCTACAAAAAGACAAATAGAAGAAGCCGGAGCAAAATATATTCAAAATAATTTGGACAAAATCCCCTACGTCCCTATAGAAAAAATGAAAGAGCAGGGTATTACTCTTGTGTCAGGTATTCCTGGACATCTTGGAGACCCTCGAATAGTAGGATTAGATCAAAGCAGATTACAAACCAATAATGAATCAGGATATTTTTCCTTAAATAGAGGATTTATTGGAATAGAAGATTTAGCTTCAAAAATAATTGATGAAAAACCTCCTCTTAGTGCAATTTCTGTTAGTCGAATTACCGACGAAAGAAAGTTTTTCTCTCCTTGGGGAGTTATGTTAGGCGGAGAAGGTAAAATATACGACGCAGAAGATAGCGATTTACAAACAACACCTTATGGAAATTCAAAAATTAGATTAGCGAGATATAGAGGTGAAACAAATGTCTCTATTGAACAAAGAGTAAACCGTGCAGTAAATTATTCTAAAAGCAATTCTTCGGGGGCAACAAATTCTCATGACGAATTTTCTGTCGGAGGAGATTATTCTGTAACTGGAATTTATTTTATAGAAAGTAAACTTTCTCCAGAAGAAGTTTCACAAGTAGTAAATTTTGCAAGAGAAAAAGGAATTAGAGCTTATGCGTTTAGAAAAGGAGAATTTATTTCACATGAAGAAATTGTAAAAGAGAAAGAAAGAGAAAGAAAGAAAGAGAAACCAAAAGACCCAATAAATCCATTATAAAAAATACAATTTTTTCTTTTTTTATCTCAATACAAAAAGAAAATTAGGAATTGTTAGGGACAATTTCTTTATTTTATTTTTTATCTCAATACAAAAAGAAAATTAGGAATTGTTAGGGACAATTCCTTTATTTTTGTTTTCTTTTTTGCGTATTGATTCTTTCTAAATATCTGTAAGCGTTTGCTTGTTTCGTCCCTCTGCTAATATTTGTTATCGCTGTCAAAGCAGTTTCAGTTGTTTCTGACGGCCCAATTATCCCGACAATATTATCTTTAAGTTTTATAGTGCATTTAGTTATTTCTTCTATCGTCGCCTTTGTCTTGCCGTGAGTTCCAATAATTCTCGAACGAACCACTTCCAAATTTTTCGTTTTTGCGTAATCTTTAATATTTATTTTAACAAATGAAATTTCTTCATCCAATATTCTAAGCGCGTCATCGGCTGAAAAACCCAAATTCAACGCATCAAAAACTCTATTCGCCTCAAATTCGTTGAATGAATCTGTTTCTACATTCACAGTTTTATCTTGTTGAAGCGTTATTTTCGCATTAAGTTTTTGCTCCAACTTTTTTTTAGAACGAATTAATTCTTTTACGTTTTTTATAGCGATAGTTATCATTGATTAAAATTCCGTTTCCAAATTTTCTAACATCCCCTTCTTTTTTAATTGAGTTACTTCGTTAGGACGATATTTGTAAATTACGTCGCCCTTTTCCAAATCAAATTCCCATAATTTTATTAAAACTAAATCTTTCGGCCTAAGCCAT
The DNA here is from genome assembly GCA_009694755.1 of Candidatus Pacearchaeota archaeon. Taxonomy (GTDB): domain Archaea; phylum Nanobdellota; class Nanobdellia; order Pacearchaeales; family GW2011-AR1; genus SICU01. The sequence goes on along the minus strand of SICU01000019.1, from coordinate 3,450 downwards.
AATTTGCGTTTATATTTTCCTGGAACTCTACAATTTCTCGTTTTTCCGTCAGTAGCTAAAATTTCCATTCGGTTACCTCCGAATCTCTGCATTATTCTTCCAATGAACTCTCCTTTTCTCGGTATTCTTGCACGAACAAAGCCTTCTTCTGTAATTATTTCTTCGGTTTCTTGAGATTCATCTACTATTTTTTCAAAGTCTCCGAAATCTTTTTCTTCTACTTCAACTTTTGGTGGTACTGAATGATGTTTTTTAAAGGGTTTCATTTTTTATTTTCGTTATGTCTCGATGCCTCTTGAAAACACCACACTTTAGCATGTGGTGCATCGATTTTTTGATATATTTTTGAGGAGTTTGATGCTTTAAAAGGTATTGGATTGAGAGATTGTTAGCTTAACGTATGTTAAGAATATCAAAAAATAAGTTATCGGATTTTATTATTGTGGACAAAAGAAAATTAGTTCTCAACTAAATCATCAAGATTTTTGATAGGTTTTTCTATATTCAAAACTCTCAACATTTTATCTAATTTCTTATCCTTTGGAATAATATCGCCTCTGAGATAATTTGAAACTAGCCATATTGTAACGCCTAATTGTTCAGCAAGCCAGAGCTTATTTTTACCAGATTTATCAAAACCATATTTAATCAAATCAATTAATTCTTTATTTTTCTTCTTTCTTTGCCTTGCATTATAACTCCTTAATTCACTTAAAGACGTAAATAATATGTTAGTTTCTGGATTTATTCTTTGTCTCGCATGATGTTCTTGTAATTCACCTAAAGAGGCAAATAGTTTACCTGTTTCAGGATTTATTCTTTGCCTTGCTCTTTAAGATACCTATTCAGTTACGGACTTAAATGGTTTACCTGTTTCTGGATTTTCTATTTGTTGCACTTTTGTCATGCCCATACAGTAAAATATGAAACTCCTGTTCGCATCGCTATTTCTTTTAGAGGTCTTCCTTTACCATCAGTATATAATCTATTAATCTCTTCTATTTTTTCTTGTGATATTTTTCTTGCCATAAAAAAGAAGAAAAAACAGAATATTTAAAACTACAGATTAAAGAATAAACATTTAGTAGTAAATAAAAATTCCCAACCTACCCAGAGGGTCGGGGTATTTTTAATTCTGTCAAAGTGCGTCCGTTAAATTAAGCCAGAACTAAAACATAAGGAATTCCCTTTATTTTATGCCACGAATTTTTTTCTATAATTCTTGATTCCAAAGCAGTTTCAACTGATTCTTTCCCGACAATATTAAACATCGCATCTTCTTTAGCTTCTCTTCTTAATAATTGAATCAATTCTTCCTTGGACATTTTTTGCCCGTTATAGAAATTTTCTCTTACATCTAACTGCTTAACACCTTCTTCAATTTTCTTACCCAACAAATCTTCGTCGCATACTGCAACTATTGTTCTGTAGGATTTATGTATTTTTACCCACATTTTCTTCTTATGATAATTTTCTTAAAATATAAAAAATAAAAAATAAAATTAATTACTTTGTAATTCCGCCCATCCTGCACACTGTTATTCCACAATTCGGACACTTTCCTTTTGCAATTTTAGTGCCTTTAGTTGTTTCACTTTCAACAGGGTTTTTGATGTCTACTTTTTCTTTGCATTTAACGCAATAACCTTTTGTTGCCATATTTCCTCCAAACGACGATAAGTTAAACGGTATTTTAAATGTTTTGATAGACTTTACAAGCTATATCTTATTGGAGATTTAGCTCCACAAGCCAAACAATGTTTGAATTTTATCCCTTTTTCAGTTATAACTTCAGTGTCTGGTTTTTTACATTCTGCACAAAGAACAAATTCTTTAAGAAACGCAGCGATTTTTTCATTTACTTTCGCAGAATTAAGTTGAGTTTTAAAAATTAAAGAATCTTTTTCTAAAACTATTTGAACGGCTAATTCTTTTTGAAGAAATTTCGCAAGATTTTCAACAGGTCTTCGAATATAAGACGCAATTTGATTTATATTAGTAATAATCGTATTTTTCCCCTGAACTTTTCCCTGAACTTTAGGTATCTCAAATCTATCGCCAGAAGTCGCAACTACCTTTATTTTTTTATATGCGTCATCTAGCATTGCTTCATATGATTTCATTAGTTTTGAAGACTTCCGAAGGTTTATAAATTTGATTAGATATTAAGTTGTATGAAAATAAAGAGCATAGTTTTAGGAATTGGAATTTTTGTCGTATTCACATTAGTTTTATTTCAAGGATTAGAAACATTTTATCCAACTCCAGCTTGGGAAGATTATTGTTCAAGTCATAGTGGCCCAATAGCCACAGGAGATACTCTAAAATGTAAAAATATTCCAGAACTACAAATCCAAGCTGACGCTTGTTGGAATTCAAAAGGAGAATTCGTTTATGAATATGATTTAAACGGTTGCGTAATAAATGGATATTGCGACGATTGCAGAATTGATTATGAAAAAGAATTAGATATTCATTCTAACAGGGTTTTCATTATCGCAGTTATCGTCGGAATTCTTGTTTTTGTAGTAGGTTTATTTTTACTCGCAACTGAACCTGTCGGAAGTGCGTTGATGGCTTCAGGAATTTGGAGTTTATTTTACGGAGTCATAAAAAACTGGAGAAACTTTAGTGAATCTTGGAGATTTTTGATTTTATTTGTTTTATTAATTGTTTTAATTTGGATTGCCTTAAAATTCAATAGTAAAAGAAAATTGGGATTTTTTAAGAAACATTAAAAAAATATTCATTACTAAGACTTTCAAAAAATAAACGCGAGAAATTTATCCCAGATATCTAACTTTTCCAGGACGAGGTTCATAAATTGTGCCTTCTTCCAATAATTTGCGAATTTCTTGATTCATAATTTCTTGTTTTGCTCCAAGTTCCGCCATCAATATTTTGATGTCTGCTCCGCCATTTGCATCTTCTCTTTTAATCGCAGTTAAAAGTTTGTCCTTCAATTCAACAATTTCTTTTTTATCTATTTGAGCAGGTTTATTTTTATCTATTTCTAATTTTCTCAACAATAAATATTCAGGTTCTTTTTTCTTTAAAATTTCGGGTAAAATATAAACCTCTTTATTCCATTCTCTAATCAAACCAATTGTCAAAATTGTGTCGCCTTGTTCAAATTTTTTCAATTTTTCAATATCTTCTCCAAATGCTTTCAATTTTATTTGCCCAGAAGAATCGTCTAAAGTTATTGATGCGAATTTTTTTTCATCTTCTTGAATATATTTATCAATTACATTCGCAATAATATTTGTTCTTGCAATATTCACCCCATTTACTTCTATAAATTTCAAACGTTCTCCGTCAGTTATTTGAGAACCGCCTAAAATATCGCCAATTTTTAATTTGTAAGCTACGTGACGTTTAAATTCATCTGCCATTTTTATTTTTAGATATTATGTTATTTAAGGATTGTTGTTATAATTCTGTTAAATT
>SICU01000018.1 GCA_009694755.1 Candidatus Pacearchaeota archaeon | reverse complement strand
TTAATAATAATTATGTTTAGAATGTTAAGAAAAAAGAAAAATTAAAAAAATTAACCGTTTTCGTATCGTTTAAATCGTGTATTAATATCTTCAATCAATTTTTTAGCGCGTCCTTCAAACCACGCACTTCTTGCTTTCTCAATTAAAGTTAGTCCTCTAAAATCAACAATACTTCCAGCATAAACATCTCCGAAATTTAAAGGAGAAACATGAACATCTTTAACCGTAATATTTTCTCCCTCTACAGGTTTAAAAGAAATTGAAGCAACAGTTTTTTTAGAACGAATTTCTGCAAGTTCAAAAAAAGATTCAGAAGAAATTAAATTATGATAATTAATCTGTTTTTCATCGCTATAACCTAAAACTTTACGTGCAACATGAGACATAGAAATAAGTTTACCGTGCCTATCAATAAATGCATAACAACCTTTTCGTTCAGCAGTCAAAGGATGAATTCCCCGTTCTATCAAATTGCAAATACTTTCTCGCATATGCATATCAAACGCAGCAACTCTTTTTTCAATAGAGAAACATTTTCGTTTTATATCTCTATTTTTTGATTTCAAATATTGCGCAAGTAAACGCAAATCTTCATTTTCACGAATAGACGCAGATAATTCAAGTTCATATTTTGCAACAGATTTTTCTAAATCTTTAATTTGATTATCTTTTCTTGAAAATTCATTATCTCTATCTGCAATTTCATCTAAACTTATAAAATCCTTAGTCATTCGTCTCGCATCTTCAGAAACATATTCGTTAATAACTGAAGTAAAAGAGTCGTATAATCCTCTCAAAAAAGCCATACATTCTCATAATCGGAAAAGATTTAAATACTGGTGTATACACAAAAATGTATACCTAACAGGAATTACACAATGTCTGACATCTTCAACGAAACAATTTTTTGCAAAGAATGCAATTCAGAAATGAAACAAGTTATCGTAAACAAACAAGGGTTTGAGCTTCGTGCAGTTCAATGTTTAAAATGCAAAAAACAAATAGTTCATCCAGCAGATATTAACGGACTTGAAGATTTCAAAAACCTAAAAGGAAAGACTTATAATGTTAAATTAAGAATGGTTGGAAACAGTCACGCTGTTAGTATTCCAAAAGAAATCGTAGAATTTATGCGACATCAAGAAAAAATGATGGACGACATGGTGCGATTATGTTTTGAAGATATGCACAGTTTAAGTTTAAAATTCGGAAAAGAAGAGGAATATAATTAAAATGCCTGAACAACCAAAACTCATAAAATTGAAAGTGCTTGAAGCATTGCAAGACGACGCTTACAAAGGTATCGCCAGAATCGACACAGAAGTAATGCGCGCTCTCGGATTAAATAGAGGAGACATAGTTTCAATTCAAGGAGAAAGAGAAACCGTTGCAATAATTGACCGTTCGTATCCAGCCGACATCGGAGAGGGAATAATTAGAATCGACGGACTAACAAGGAAAAACGCGAAAACAGGAATCGGTGAAAAAATAAGCGTAAGAAAAGCCCAAGTAAAAACAGCAAAAAAAATCACAATCGCTCCAGCACAACAAGGAGTCGTAGTTCAAGGAGAACCAGAAGCTTTCCGTTCAGGACTTTTAGGAAGAGCAGTAATCAAAGGAGACTTAGTTTCTTTAGGTGGAGCACAAAGACGCAAAGATTTAATGAACAGCAACATGGATGAAATTTTCGGCGACTTAAACGATTTATTCGGAGGAAATATGGGAATGGGTTTCCAAAATATAAGATTCAAAATAGTCTCTACAAATCCTTCACAACCTGTAATTATCACAGAAGAAACAGAAATATTAGTAAGTCCAAAATCCGTAAACGTAGATGAAGAAACAATTCCAGAAGTAACTTACGAAGACATTGGGGGTTTGACAGAAGAAATAAAAAAAATTAGAGAAATGGTGGAATTACCTTTAAAACATCCAGAAGTTTTTAATCGCCTCGGAGTAGACCCTCCAAAAGGAGTTCTCTTACACGGTTATCCTGGAACAGGAAAAACACTTTTAGCAAAAGCCGTGGCAAACGAATCGGAAGCAAATTTCATTTTATTAAATGGCCCAGAAATAATGTCTAAATTTTATGGAGAATCAGAAAAGAAGATAAGAGAAATTTTTGAAGAAGCAGAAAAAAACGCACCTTCAATTATTTTCATAGACGAATTAGATGCAATCGCTCCTAAAAGAGAAGATGTTCAAGGAGAAGTAGAACGCAGAGTAGTCTCACAACTTCTTACAATGATGGACGGACTAAAATCAAGAGGAAAAGTAATTGTAATCGGCGCAACTAACAGAATTAATTCGATTGACCAAGCATTAAGAAGACCAGGAAGATTCGACAGAGAATTAGAAATTTCAGTTCCAGACAAAAAAGGCAGATTAAACATTTTAAAAATTCATACACGAGCAATGCCTTTGAAAAAAGATGTTAATCTGGAAGAACTCGCCGCAAAAACTCACGGATTTGTTGGAGCAGATTTAGAGTCATTAGCAAAAGAATCTGCAATGGTAGTTTTAAGAAAAGCACTGCCTGATTTAAATTTAGACGACGATAAAACAATCCCGCAAGAAGCTCTTGACAAAATGGTAATCGGAAAAGAAGATTTTGAAAATGCACTCAAAGTAGTTCGTCCAAGTGCAATGCGTGAAGTTTTAGTTGAAACTCCAAATGTAACCTGGGGCGATGTAGGCGGACTAGACAAAATAAAACAAGAACTTAAAGAAGCAGTAGAATGGCCATTAAAACACCGAGAATCTTTTGAACGATTAGGAATTAGTCCTCCAAAAGGAATATTACTTTACGGCCCACCAGGTGTTGGAAAAACGATGTTAGCAAAAGCAGTCGCAAAAGAATCTGAAGCAAATTTCATCAATGTAAAAGGCCCATCGTTATTATCTATGTGGGTAGGTAAATCTGAAGAAGGGATAAGAAAGGTTTTCGAAAGAGCAAGACAAGTTTCTCCTTGCGTAATTTTCTTCGACGAAATAGATGCACTCGCAGGTAAACGAGGAATGGAAATGGGAACCAAAGTTACAGAAAGAGTTCTAAATCAAATGCTTTCAGAAATGGATGGAATTGAAGACTTAAAAAATGTTGTAGTTATTGGAGCAACAAATCGTCCAGACATGTTAGACTCTGCACTTTTACGACCAGGAAGATTTGACAAAATACTTTTAGTTGATGTTCCAGATGAAAAAAGCAGAGAAAAAATATTTGAAGTTCATACAAAAAAAATGCCTTTGGATGCAAGTGTAAAAATGAAAGAATTGATAAAAAAAACTGAAGGATTTGTTGGAGCAGATATTGAAAATTTAGCAAGAGAATCAGCACTTATTGCATTAAGAAAAGATATGCAAGCAAAAACAGTTACTATGAATGATTTCGAAGAAGCACTTGCAAAAACAAAACCTTCTGTATCTGTAGAAACTGCAAAACGTTATAAAAAAATAGAAGAATATCATTTGAAAAAAGCTAAAATTGGCGGTCTTGAAATAGGACCAGTCTACGCAAATTAGGAGAAAAAATGGATTTATTTGATGACGACAATTTTGAAGATATACTAAATCAATTTATGGGAAATTCTGCAAGAGTTAGAAAAAAATCACGCAGTAAAATAAGAGAAGACGAAGAACAGAACACGCAATTTATTGAAGAAGATAAATATATTTATTGCATTATCGAACTTCCAGGTTATCAAGAAGAAGAAGTTAATTTGTCTATAAAAGAAGATATTTTAATAATTTCAGCAAGAGCAATAAATAATTCTAATACGCAAGATTATTTTTCTCAAAAACATAAAGAAGGAATAACATTACAACAAAAAATACCTTCAGACATAAAAACAAAAAATTTAAAAAAAACATTTAGAAACGGAGTATTAGAGGTTACATTTGAAAAAAGATGAACGAACAAAATATAGAACTTGAAATAGCAGAATCATTACAGGAAGATATAGATAAAGGAGTTGCAAGAATTCCTTCTGAAATATTGAAAAAATTATTTTTAGTATCTGGAGATATCGTAGAAATACGAGGGAAAACTGCGACGGTAATCAAAGTGTTGAGAGGAATTTCAGCAGATTCAGATAGAGAAATAATTCGTCTTGATGGTTCTACTCGTTCAGCAATTGGAGCTTCAATCGGAGACAAAATTTCAATTAAAAAAACAGAAATTCTACCTGCGAAATCAATTACTTTATCGCCTTTACAAGAAGTTCAATTCAGCAACGACCCGACAGAATATTTTCATAAAAAGTTATTAGACAAACCATTAACAATAAATCAAAAAACAATTATTGATGTTTTCGGCACAAGATTAGAATACGTAGTTTCACGCATCGACCCAAAAAAATATGTAATTATAACTCCAAACACAAAAATAATTATTTCAGACAAACCTTACGCAGGGGATTTGAAAGCGACTGGAATTTCTTACGAAGATATTGGAGGATTACATAATGAAATAGATTTAATCCGAGAAATGGTTGAACTTCCAATGAAACATCCAGAAGTATTTCAAAAATTAGGCGTCGGTGCTCCAAAAGGATTATTATTAACTGGCCCTCCTGGAACAGGAAAAACACTTTTAGCAAAAGCCGTGGCAAACGAAACAGATGCTTCATTCTTTTCAATAGCTGGTCCAGAAATAATGTCAAAATATTATGGTGAAAGTGAAAAACATATTAGAGAAATTTTTGAGCAAGCAGAAAAAAACGCACCTGCAATAATTTTCATAGATGAGATAGATTCAATCGCTCCAAAAAGAGGAGACGGAACAGACCAAACAGAAAAAAGAATCGTAGCACAATTACTTACATTAATGGACGGACTTAAATCACGAGGACAAGTAGTTGTTATGGCTGCAACAAATCGTCCAGAAGATATAGACCAAGCATTAAGAAGACCAGGAAGATTCGACAGAGAACTTCAAATTAACGCACCAGATGAAAGAGGAAGAAAAGAAATTTTAAAAATTCACACGCGCGGAATGCCGTTAGACAAAGACATAAATTTTGATGAACTCGCAAATAAAACAATTGGTTTTACCGGTGCAGATATAAATATTTTATGCAAAGAAGCCGCATTAAAATCTATCAAGCCTTACTTTGCAGAATTAAAAAATATGCAAGACAAAGTGCCAATACAAATTTTAGATAAAATAAAAGTTTCGCGACATCATTTTATCGAAGGATTAAAACAAGTTGAACCATCTGCAATGCGCGAAGTAATGATTCAAAAACCAAATGTTAAATGGGAAGATGTTGGAGGATTAACAGAAGCAAAAGAAAAACTTCGCGAACTCGTAGAATTACCTTTACTCCACCCAGAATTATTTATTGAAGCGGGAATAAAACCTTCCAAAGGAATATTATTATCTGGTCCATCAGGCACTGGAAAAACAATGTTAGCGAAAGCAGTTGCAAACGAAGCAAACGCAAATTTCATTTCTGTAAAAGGCCCAGAATTAATAAGTAAATGGGTTGGCGAAAGTGAAAAGCATGTTCGCGAGATATTTAAAAAAGCACGTCAGGTTGCTCCTTCAATTATTTTCTTTGATGAGTTTGATTCTATTTCAGGAATAAGAGGGCATTCATTTTCCGACGCAACAGAACGCGTAGTGAACCAACTATTAACAGAATTAGACGGAATTGAAGAACTTGAAAACGTCGTAGTAATCGCGGCAACGAACAGAAAAGAACTTATTGACCCAGCATTGTTAAGACCGGGAAGAATAGATTCAATTGTAGAATTAGGAATTCCAGACGCACAAACACGAGAAAAAATATTTGAAGTGCACACAGCAAAAATGCCGTTAGTAAAAAACATACCAATTAAAGAATATGTTAAACAAACAGAAGGCTGGACAGGCGCAGACATTGAATCAATATGTAGAAACGCAGGAATAATCGCAATCAAAAAACATTACGTCAAAAAAGATAAACAACCTTTAAAAATTACAAACGAAGATTTTGACACAGCTTTGCAAGATGTATCCAAAAACATAAACAAAGAATTACACAAAGATAAAAAAGAAATCAAAGAAAATAAAAAAGACGACGAAAACTCTAAAAAAAATTAAAAATTATTCGCGTGTAGTTATATATTTTTCCCCATCTTCCGTGAGTAAAACTGTATGCTCTGCTTGAGCGACTTTTCCACCAGAAATTTCTACAAGTTGGGGATATTGATATAAAACTCCTGCTTGTTCTAATTGTCTAATTGCAAGAAGTCCACGCGAACCAAATTTAGCGTGAATCCAACGAGAAGCAAATGGTAAAGTTTGAAATTCATCAGACATCCAAGCTAAAACTTCACGCGCAAAATTATCTCGAACAACACCTTCAGAATTAATTCTATAAATTCCAGAATTTTTACCATCGCGAACACGTCCGTGCCCGTTTGTAACAAATGGTTCGGTAGCATACAAACCCTCTTCTAAAATATCTGTTTGTCCAGAATCAAAATTCGGAACAGTCCAACCAGCGTGAATCACGAAACGTTCAATGCTATGCCCAGACAAATTAACAATTGTAGTAAATCCTTTTTTAGAAATAGTTTCTCCAATAACTCTGCCAATTTCAGTTAATTTTTTACCAATTTTAAATTCATTAACCGATGCAGTAACTGCTGCTTCTGCCGTTTCAATCAGTTTTTTATTTTCGGGCAAATCATCTAAATCAAGCGTGAAAGCAGTATCCGCAATATAACCATCAACTTGCACTCCAATATCCACTTTCAAAAGTCCTTGAGCAACAAATGTATCTCCAAAAGACGGAGTGTAATGTGCAGCAATTTCATTGATACTCAAATTAACTGGGAAAGCAGGTTTCGCTCCGAGTTCAAAAATCTTCGCATCAATAAGTGTTGCAATTTCAAATAAAGATTTATCACGAACAATAATTTCACGAGCATAACGTCGTAATTCCTGTGCGATTTTTCCAGCTTTCAAAATTTTATCAATAATTGATTTTTCCATAATTTACACATCAAAAATCGGTATAAAAAACTATTGGCTCTAAAAAAATTAATTTCTTCTAAGTCTTCTTTCTTTCGGCACAAAATTTATTAATTTCTCGCCATCTGAAATAGCACAACCAAAAAAATCATTTTCATGCCTAACAAGATACATTCCTTTCTGAATAACGAAAGGCAAATTTTCTCCCTTCATCCAAATTTTTAATTGCTCGGCAGAAATATCAATAATATTTTTAGATAATTGTTTATTGAATAAAACACAAGCATCGAAACCTAATCGAACAGAACGTTCTTCATCTGGTTTAAACAAATACGCACCTAAAAATTCAATATTAGTAATTTTAGATAAATCATACAATTCATCAATAGTCAAGTCTCCCGTAAATCCTCTTACTCTTTCTTTTCCAGTTTCAAACAAAAGTTTCGGAATTTCAGTTACTCCAAATCGTTCATTTAATTGTTCAATTAACTTCTTGCGTTTTTTAGAGTCATAAAATTCAAATTTCATTTTTTAACTCCTTTAAAATATTTATCCATTACAATTTTATGAGTAAAAGCCAAATTCATTTTATTAATTTCTTGTCGTGAAAACCAACGACATTCAGAAACTTCCCAATTAGTTTTTAATTTCCCAGAAAAATCTGAAAGAAATACAAACACATTAGCGTGTAAATTTAGTCTTTTAATAAACTCCTCGTGAACAAAAAGTAATTTTGCGTTTTTAATATTTAACCCAGTTTCTTCAAACAATTCTCTTTTAGCACTCTGTTCAGCCGTTTCTCCTTTTTTAGAATGCCCTCCGGGTAAACACCATTTATTACCTTCAGTTATTAAAGGAGAACGTTTAGTCAATAAAATTTTATTTTTATGATTAATAATTATAGCCGTAGCACTTTGAATTCCGATAAATCGTCTTAAAAAATTAATCATATTTCAATACTTCCCATTTTTAAAATTTTGAGGAATAAATGGACTAATTTCGTCAAGCAAAGTAAATTTAGAAACGAAAAAACCCTCGGAATTATTATCTTGTGGATAAATTCTACAACATTTAGAAACATCTTTACTAAACTCATTAGATTTCCAAGAAGTTACTCCTGGACGACATATTAAGGGTAAATTTAATTTTTCCAAACGAACGGGAAAATTCTTCAAAGCAAAATCAACAACTTCTTCATTTTCTTCTGGTGCGTGAGTGCAAGTAGAATAAACTAAACTGCCTCCAATTTTCAAACACTTAAACGCATTAGCTAAAAGTTTCTTTTGTTCACGAGAAATTTTTTTAATAACTTTGGGATTCCACATCAAAAAAGTTTTTGCCGAGCTTCTCAAAGTTCCTTCTCCAGAACAAGGAGCATCTAATAAAACTTTATCGAACTTGAAACCAGTTTCGGCTAAACGCACGCATAAACCCACACCATCATTTCTAGTCACGACACAATTCATTACTCCGCACCGCTCTAAATTTGCAGCCAATATTCTAATTCTATCAAGCTTAATATCATTTGCAATTAAAGTTCCAGAGTTCTGCATTTTTGAAGCAATTTGAGTAGTCTTACTTCCTGGAGAAGCACACACATCAAGCACACGTTCGCCAGGTTTAGGGTCAAGTGCTAAAACCGACATCATACTACAAACTTCTTGCACGTAATAATATCCTAACAAATGTTCAATTGCATTCCCCAGTTCGCCTGGACCTAATTCTTGATCAATCAAAATAATTTCCGGATAATCTGGAAAAAGTTGAACAACATTCCATTTTTTTTTCAGTCTATTAAAAAGTTCATCGCAAGAAATCTTCAAAGTATTGCACCGTATATAATTCAACGGTTTTTTATGAATTATTTCATTATATTTTTCAAAGTCCTCTTTATCCGGAAGAAGTTCTCTCATTCTCTCTTCAAAAACAGGTTTCATTACAGGTCGAGCCATAAATATTAGCAACAAAACAGGGTTTTAAGTTTATCTTAAACTTTTTTAGATAAAATGTATTTAACAAACTCAAAAATCAAAGGCAATAAAGAAAGAAAGATTATGATAAGTATAAGACTTCCAAAGTTATCTTGGACAATTTGAAGATTACCAAAAAAATAACCGCCAAAAATAAAAATACCACACCATAAAAATGCTCCAATCAAATTATATAAAATAAAATTTCGATATTTCATATTCCCAATTCCTGCAACAAATGGAGCAAAAGTTCTAATTATCGGCACGAATCTCGCAAGAACAATTGTTTTATTTCCATATTTATTGTAAAAAGACTGAGCCCTCAATAAATATTTTTTATTGAAAAAATAAGAACTTTGAGCACGGAAAACTTTAGGACCGAAATATTTACCAAGATGATAATTTACTGTATCTCCCATAACTGCGGCAAAAAATAGAGATATAAAAATAAAGAAAAGATTTAACGAACCAACTGCAGATAACGCTCCAACAACAAAAAGCAAAGAATCGCCTGGTAAAAATGGAGTAACAACTACACCAGTTTCAAAAAAGACAATCAAAAACAAAAATAAATAAGATAAAAGGGGATAAGTTGAAATAACTAATTCAAGATATTTATCAAGATGTAAAATAAAATCAATCAGTTCAACAACCATAAATTCAAAACAAAAAACAAGTTAATAAATATGATTAAATTCGAAAATAGCAAGCAAAAGTTACACACAAATACCACAACAATCTATAAAAAACGCAAGAAATCATTTTAAAAGAGCTAAAATGGCAATAGAATCATTCATTCCACTTTCAGAATCAAAACTGACTATCGAAAAAATAGTGAAAACAAAACCTAAAATAGAAGAATTAACTACAATAGAAAAACCTGGAAGAACGCAAGAACCTGAAGAGCTTAATGATTTACCCAAACAAAAAACAAGAAAAAAGCAAGAGAAACCAAAAGCCGAACCTAAAATAACTGCTCCAAAAAGAACGATAACTTTAATCATAACGGAAAAACCACAAGCGGCATTAAAAATCGCATCGGCTTTAGGAAATCCAAAAAAATACAGCGAAAACAATGTGCCATATTACGAATTAGAGAGAAACGGAAAACAAATAATTGTAGCTTCGGCAGTAGGACATTTATTTAACTTAACTTACGTAAAAGGTCAAACCGGGTGGCCAATTTTCAATTTAGAATGGAAACCATCATACACGGAAAAACACGCAGCATTCACAAAAAATTATTACAATTTATTAAAAAAATTAGGATTAAGAGCGAAAGAAGTTTTGATAGCAACAGACTATGATGTAGAAGGCGAAGTAATCGGATGGAATGTTTTAAGATTTTTATTAAATCAACAAGACGCAAAAAGAATGAAATATTCTACATTAACGAAACCAGAATTAGAAAAAGCTTACGAAAATCCTCTTCCAACATTAGACTGGGGACAAGCATACGCAGGAGAAACGCGTCATAAAATCGACTGGCTTTACGGAATAAATCTTTCAAGAGCTTTAATGTCTGCAATAAAAAGCACAGGTTTTTTCAAGTTATTATCTATCGGTAGAGTTCAAGGCCCAACTTTAAAAATAATTGTGGAACGAGATATAGAAATAGAAAAATTCAAATCGCAACCATATTGGCAAGTTTTTGCGAAAGTTCAAAATACAGACTTAAAACATCCAAAAGATATTTTCAATAAAGAAGAATTAAAAGAATTTGAAAATATAAAAAATGGAACAGCAGAAACAACAGAAAAACAAGAGTCATATAGTCCGCCAAATCCATTTGATTTAACAACTTTACAAAGAGAAGCTTATGCAAAACACAAAATTCAGCCATCAAGAACTCTTCAAATTGCACAAAAATTATATTTGGACGGACTAATTTCTTATCCGCGAACTTCATCTCAAAAAATACCGAAAGAAATAGAACCAAAAAAGATTTTAGAAAAATTATCAAAAAAGTTTCATGAAACTAAATTAGCAACAAGAAATAGTCCTATAGAGGGAGAAAAATCAGACCCAGCACACCCCTCAATCTATCCAACAGGAGATTTCAAAAATCTTTCTGATGACGAAGAAAATCTTTATCTTTTAATTGTAAAAAGATTTATTTCTTGTTTTTGCGAAGACGCTGAAGGGATAGCAAAAAGAATTCAACTAATAGCAAATAATGGGAAAAAATTTACAGCAAATGGATTAACCATCACAAAACATGGATGGACAGAAGTTTATCCGACAACAATGGAAGAGCAATCGTTACCTACAATTAACGGCTCTGTAAATGTAGACAAAATAAATTTTGAAGAAAAAGAAACACAGCCTCCTAAAAGGTATACTCCTGCTTCATTAATTTCATTACTTGAGAAAAAAAATCTCGGAACAAAATCAACAAGGTCTTCAATTGTTGACACATTATTTGACAGAGGATATTTAGACGGTAAAAGTATTCAAGCGACACCTCTAGGAGTTCATTTAATAGAATCTTTAGAAAAATATTCTCCAATAATAATTGACGAAAATCTTACACGAGACGTAGAAGAAAAAATGGAAGACATTTTGAATTCAAAAAAAGATTGGGATAAAAAAGAAATTGAAATAATAAAACGGGTAGAAATTTTAATAACAGATATTTCAAAAGAATTCAAAATAAACGAAATATCTATTGGAAAACAAATTCTCAAAGGAGTAGAATCTTTAAGAGAACAACAAAAAGAAAACAGCACTTTAATGCCCTGTTCAAAATGTAATGTAGGAAATTTACAAATAAGATATTCTAAAAAAACAGGTAGTTATTTCGTTGGTTGTTCAAATTACCCAAATTGCACAGCAATTCATTCATTACCTCCTCGGGCATTAATAAAAAAAACAGAGAAAAAATCTGAAAGAAACTTGCCGATTCTTCAAGCAATAAGAAAGGGCAAGCGTCCATGGGAATTTGAGTTTGACCCAAATTGGAAACCCGACCCTAACTATCAAAAGAATACTCAAGAAGAGCAAGAATAGAAAAATTTTAAAATATTCAACCTCTCCAGAGTTGAATAGTTAAAATCTAACAGAAAG
>SICU01000017.1 GCA_009694755.1 Candidatus Pacearchaeota archaeon | reverse complement strand
TTAACTTTCAGTTCAACAACACAAACAGTTCAAGCGATATTATCAAATCTTCAAAACATAAAATTTGGGCTTAACACAGTTAATGTTCAAGCAACAGCAGGAACACAATCAGCAACATCTTCTTTCCAAGTTAAAAAAACATTCTGCACAGCAGGAGAAACTTCAAACGGAAATATCACAATTAGAAATATTGACTGGTCCAACGAAGGCGAAGGCGAAGACAATAACTGGGAACTTTTAGATGAAATTGAATTAGAAGTAGAAGTCGGCAACAGTAACGACGACGAAGACGTAGATGTTATTGTTGAATTAGGATTATACGATTCCTCTGGAAAAAACATAGCAGACGATTTACGATTTTCAAGCGATTCAGACAGCGACAATGAAGAAATTGAAATTAACATAAACGATGACGACGAAGAAACTGTAAACTACAAATTTATGGTTCCAGCTGACTTTGATTCAGGAAGTTACAAATTAGCAGTAAAAGTTTACAATGACGATTCTGGCGAAAGCAAAGATTGTGACGATTCAAGTTCAGATTTGAATAACGGATTTTTCCAAATCATAGATATCGAAGAAGCGTCAGATGAAGGAAGATTTGTAGTAGTAGATGATTTCAATTTAGATTCACAATTTACATGTGGACAAGCTATTACAGGACAATTCACAATTTTCAATATCGGAAATAAAGACCAAGATAGAGTCAAAATATTAATCCAAAATGATGATTTAAAAATAAATGAATTTGTCGAATATACAAGCGATTTGGATAAAGGCGAAGAAGAAACTTTAGACTTCACAATAAATATTCCAGTAACAGCAAAAAATGGAATTAAAGAATTAAAATTCACAACATTATACGATTATCGCAACGGAGTTTATCGCGAAGAATCAGAGGATACATTTAGTGCATTTATAGAAGTTATTGGTTGTTCAAAAAATCTTGCAAATCCAGTTTCTCAATTATTGACAAACATAAACATAGAAGCAGAATTATCTTCAGATGCAATATCTGGAAAAGAATTAATAGTAACTTCAACAATTACAAACACTGGAACTGAAGAAAAATCTTTCAACATAAATGCACAAGGTTATTCTGAATGGGCAGAAATTAGTTCAACTTCAAATGATTTAATTTCATTAAAAGCTGGCGAAAGCAAACAAGTAACTTTTAAATTTAACATAAATGAAAAGACGATCGGAGCACAAACCTTCGACATACAAGTAACTTCCGAAGGGAAAGTTCAAGTTCAACAAGTAGAATTAAATGTTGAAGCAAACGAAGGATTCAGCTTTGATTTGAAAAGAAATTCAACACTTTGGATTATCGGATTAGTAAATGCTATCTTAATAATCTTAATAATTGTTGTTGCAATTCGTATTTCAAAAAAGTAAAATTTTTCCAGTAATCTAAATTTTACTGAGACAACTTTCTCAACAAGTTGGCGAAAAGTAAAATTTTTATAGTTCTTTTTAGTTAATTTTTGATGAATAAACTATCTGTTAAATCCTTGATTTTACGTTATTCAACTTTGCTAATTTTGGGATTAGGTAGTTTATTTATTATTTATTTAATTGTGGCTCCGCTTACAGTCTATTCTGTTTTAGGGATTCTAAACCTTCAACACGGAGCATCTTTGTTTAGTTCAGACAATACTAAAATATGTGATATCACCACAAACTCCTTTCCAATTTTAAAAAATATTTCTTGTATAAACACAACAATTTTTTTTAAAGGATATTATGCAAGTATAATTTCTGCTTGCGTAGCAGGTTCGGCTTATTATCTACTCTTAATTTTAAATCTAACGACTCAAATGGGGAAAAAACAAAGAGTAAAAAGCCTCTTATTTATTTTAATTTCTTTTTTCATATTGAACATATTAAGAATAGTTGTCTTCGCAAACATTTATGTTAATCAATGGTTTGATTTTTTCACGATAGTTCACAAAGCTACATGGTATTTCGGAAGCACAATTTTAGTCGCATTAATTTGGTTTTCCAATATCTATCTCTTCAAAATAAAAAATATTCCAGTTTATACTGAAGTTAAAAATCTTATTTCAAATTGTTTACATAAAAAATAAATAAATATTAAAAAATTTTTTGAAAAGCGAAAATATATATTTTCAAATAATTAAACTTATTTATTATTTTTTCTAACTTCAATTATTGATTGAACTTCTAATTTCTCAACTGCTTCTAAAATTTGACATTCAGAAACTTCAATTCTATAACAATTTCCTTCAATCTTAACTTTAGTTTCATTACCTTTAACTATTTCAACAACGCGATTACCCGGTTTATTTTCACAAGTTACCCAATTCTTTCTTTTAGCACCAGCATCCCAAAAGTCAAGATTACCTGCGATAACTTTCATTTGATTATCGCTTAAGAAACTAGAAATTGTACCTACTGCAAGCGCCCCAGCACGACATTCTTGAAGTCCGGCACTATTTACCGAAACATAAACAACAGCTCCAGGAGCAAGTAATTTAGAATTGTTTCCTTCAATAGTTACATTATTGTATCTTGGGTCGTTATGTAAATAGATATTATAGTTAATCAATTTTTGTGCAAATTTCAAATAATAATTATGATGATAAACTTGCAAACTTCCTACTCTTTTTTTCTGAAAAGTTAGTCCTTCATAATCGAAATAATTTCGACTTTTGAAATAAGTACTAGCTATAAGGAAAATTACTACTAAAACTCCCAAGAAAATTAAAATTCCTATTATCTCTTTTTCAATTTTTCTTTCTTTAGCTTTTTTAATTTTAGTCATATTAATTAAGGTTAAATTGATTTTTTAAATCTAATTGATACCAAGTATACGATATAAAAATGAGTCAATAATTTTCAAATCTTCTTCAATAAATACGCAATTTCTTTCTTCACGAATTCCAGAATAATTTTGTTTTATGACTATCAAAATATCCTCACTATCACAACTTAATTCTGGTAAATCTCTTTCGCAAGAGCCATAACAAGCTTCCCCCATTTTACTAGTGTGTCTTCCTAAGTTCGAAGCAATTTCTCGCAAACCAATTTCATTAGAATCAATATATACATTTTTACCTCCAAAATCTGCAATATTTTTATCAAAATTTAAATTTGTAAAATTTAAATCGTTTAATCCATAAGTAAATCTATAAACTGGTTGTCCTGCAAGGAAATAAGTCCAAGATTGTCCATCAAATTTTAAACCATCTTGATTAGTTTCTTCCGAATTTATCCCCACACCATTTAAAGCAAAACCAAGAGTGCTAAGAAGCAATAATGCGATGATAATTATTCCTCCAATGCGTCTTCTCTTCCTTTCTTTTTCAGCAATTTCTAAAGCTGTTTGAATTTTTCTCATAAATTAATCAGCAAATCTCCATTTAAAAATCTTTTTTCTGTATAGTAACAGCAAAATTAAAATTCCATTCATCAACAATTTAAAAAATTATCTCTCTACTTTTAAACACGCGAAAGTAAAATTTTTCCAGTAATCTAAATTTTACTGTGAGCAATTTTATCAGAAATTGTGAGCTTAAAAACGTCAGTTTTTATAGAGACAACTTTCTCAACAAGTTGGCGAAAAGTAAAATTTTTCCAGTAATCTAAATTTTACTGTGAGCAATTTTATCAGAAATTGTGAGCTTAAAAACGTCAGTTTTTATAGAGACAACTTTCTCAACAAGTTGGCGAAAAGTAAAATTCGCCAAAGTAGACTGAATTTTTATTTTTGTAACTAAAAAATACAAAATATCAAAATCTAAAAAAGATTTTGACACAACTGGAAATACTCTTTCCAGTTGAAAAAATAAAAAAAGGAAAAAAAAGAAAAAAAAATTATTCCTCTATTTATGCAGTAACTACTGTAGCCGCAGTTGATGTTGTACCAGTAAGCTTAGAGCCTACAACGGTAGAAACGTCTTTGGTAGTCAAGTAAGTAGCTGCGTTAGCAGTATCACTTGTTTCCCAACCTGCAACTAATGTTGCCACTTTAGAACTACCCCATGGGTTCGCAAATGTTTGAATTATCCAATCACCGGAACTTGCACCTGTAGCTGCAGTCCATGATGAACCACAACCTGCGCTTGCTCCAAGCAATGTTGATGCAGCTGTGTTTACACAACTTCCACCGATAACAATCAAGTTCTTACCAGACATACCTGAGCTCGAAAGCTGGTCGTCCATAATCTTGACATCACCAAGTGTTGTAGCACCAGAGCTTCCAGTTAAGCTGTCTAAATACATCTTAGCTGTTGCTTGTAACTTAGGATAACTTACTTTAACATTATACTGGTCAGAGTCAGATTGGTCAGTAGTGACCAAAGTTCCAAACTGATCCAATTTCTGATAATTTTTATCATTTGATTCCATTTGGAATCCAGTTGAGCCATAAGCATTACCTTTCATGTCAGCATCGCTGTTCCATGAGAAAGATGCTTCACTTACACTCACTCCATTATCAGTTACTCCTCCACCAGATGTTTCTATAATAACTGTATGATAGACATCAGCTTCGTCTTTGTCTTCAAACAAGACGATTGCAGGTCTTGTAATCGCAGCAGAACTATCTACTAAATAAACAGTAGTTTGGTTTGCATTACCAGCAGAAGTAAAGTTGTACGAAAGCTTACCAATACCAAGAGGTGCAGATAAAGCCCCTCCTAAATTAGCAGCAGATGTGTTAACTTGATATACAGTTGATCCAGAAGTTATATTCCAGATTTGGCCAGCAGTTCCGTTACCTCCGAAAGCTACTGTCAACTCAGTATATCCATCTCCATCAGGCAACTTGAAGTTAGATACAGCATTTCCTGCTCCATCCCAACTTGTTAAATTAATAGTTATAGGTTCATAGAATGCAATATTTGCACCCTTTGAAGTCTCTATTGTTGGGAATAAAATCATATCTTGTCCAGAAGAATCAGGATAATTAAATCTAACATTTTCAGAACCATCCCCTTGTTTGTTATCAAAATACTTGTAAGCATATGATTTTCCAGCAAGGTCAACATTTCCAGCACCTTCTGATGTTGCTTTAGAGGTATATGTGGCTCCACTAATTACATTTTTTAATGTAATTGAATCGTCAGCATAACCTGTAGTTGCATTAGTAATAGATGTAACTTCAATTAACACTCCGCTATCTTCATTGCCTAAAACAACAGTACCAGACTCATTAACTTGAGCTTGTTCAGCAACTTCTAATTCCCAACCATTAGCATTTCCAAGAAATACTCCGGTTCGTCCATCAGATTTGTTATTGAGCCAGTCCCAGCCATTAAGTGTCTTTCCTGCGTAATCTGCAAAAGTAATAGAAGCCATATCAGTTCCAGATGATTGGATAATTATGTTTTCACGATTTTCCGAATCATCTAAATCTGAAATCATGCTATCAAAGACTAATCTGAATGACGCATATACTGGGTCAACAAATTCGTTTCCTACTTTGAAAAAGTCATTACTTCCATCTTTAGCAAAAGTTTGGATTGTAAGTTTAGTCATATTTCCAGGATAAGCAGTAGTTTCAAAATCAACTTCTGTTCCTTCAATTGGTTTTTCATCAGTTCCTAATTTAACCTCATTTCCATCTGAAAGGGTTAATCTATCAGCACCAACGACAACTTCAGCTTGAACTCCAAGAGAAGTAGACTCGTCAGCAGTATTTACTGCTACTTCGATGCCTAATATCTTCTTAGAAGCTGCTTCACTGATTTCTTTCTTATCGCTTTTACCATCCGCGTCTGTAACTTGGATAGTCGCTTTATCATCAGTTCCAGCTGTAAGTTCTACTGTGTAAGTTTTACCACCAATTTCAATAATCTTTGACGGAACTGGGTTAGGCCCTCCAACGCTTAGAGAGAAAGTCTCTGCAGATTTAAACAATACAAGTTTTGTAGTTGTTGTAGCTGCTGAAACTGTAAACGCCTGTCCAAACAACATTAATTCTTCACCATGCGAATCTGTATGTGTAAAGTTAACTGCTTCGTCAAACGTAACTGTAGAATTATACAGATAAGTTGCTTTAGTAGTACCATAGAACATACCTAAACTAGGGTCTTGATTTGATGTAGGTTCTTTTGCAAAGATTATTCTAGGATTGCTCCCAGGAACTATCTTAAATTGCATTGTAGCTTCAACATTTCCTGAAAACTCAACATCTCCAAGAACAGATGAAAGACTTGATCCAGAAACGGATGTTCTAACAGAGTTCAACGAGTTGTTTAGTTGAATAGGAGTAGCTGAAGTAAATAATGCATAAGCTTCAGTAGATGCTTGAGAAGCAACGCTACCAGATGCTAAAGCAGAACTAAGAGATGTAGATACGTCTGTGACAGCAGCCAAATCAAGGCTGTTACCATAAACAATAGCAACATCAGCAGCACCGTTCGAAACGAAAGGAGCTGGATAGTTTGCAGCAGCAGCAAGAGCAACAGTTGAACCAATCATAGCTGTCGAAGCTAATGCAGATGCAATTTTTCTAAAATTAAATTTCATTTTTATTTATTTTAAACCTCCTTTCAATTGTGTCTGTGTGGTAACCCCGCAAGGTCCCTCATAGAGGAAGTTGCACATTTAATTTGCAACCCACCAAGAGAGTCGTTTAATAAGCGCATTTTAACGCTAAAATTCGATCTCATCATTTAAATATCGCTCCGAAGAGCGTAAAGAGAATATCCTTTAGCTCTTTAAAAAGCTTTCTACACTTGTTCGGTTATTATAATTGACATAGTTCAGTTTTTAAGATTACTATATAAACCTTCGTTTGTTACTACCAAATAGCTAAACACTTTTTATTTTTTATTTCAACGAACCTCTTGAATATCGGTGATTTTAAGACATATAAGGTAAATAAAAACATATAAATACACAACAATACTTAAAATAACCGATGGCTCAAAAAATAAAACATTTAGAAATAACAATTATCGACGATAAAGGAGCATTCGGTTCTTTTTTCAAACGCATTGCAGGAGATAAATCAGATTACGATTTCAAAAGTATTGCTTCTTTGCGTTCTCTGCTTTCAAATGAAAAAATGAAAATAATTCACACAATAAAAACAAAAAATCCAAATTCAATTTATAATTTAGCTAAAATTGTAGGACGCGATTTCAAAGCAGTTTCAGAAGATATTAAATTATTAGAACAATTTGGAATTATAGATTTAATTAAAGAAAAAACTGGTAATCGCGAAAGACTTAAACCAGTATTAATAATCGATTCAATAAAAATCGAAATTCAATTTTAAAAAAGTCGCTCAAATAACTTTAAAAATTTGTTCCAAAAGTTTAAGAACACAATTTCAAAGTAACAATAATACTTCCAGGAAATTCAGGAATCCAATAAGAACTACCAATAATCGAATTTCCACAATTTCCGTTAGTTGCGTTAAATATATTTTCTCTTTGACTTGTTCCGCTAGAATTCTGATTATATACTCCGCTAATAGAATATCCTTTGTAAGGATAATTTGGACCAACTTGCCAAGTAGCGTTAAGCATATCTTCAAAAGTAGTTTTAACAATATCGCAAGAAGTTAATCCTGAAACGCACAAAGAATTAGAGGAATGACATTCTCGTATTAAACTATCCATCGCAAGAAAGTTCCCAGTTTCAGACGTTTTGCAAGAAGTAGTTTGTTCCATCGTGCTTTCCAAAAATTGAGAAATAATTTCACTTTCCCTTTGAGTTGGTTCCGAATTTCTAAGTTTTATTCCTAAAAAAATAACTGCAACTATGACTAAAAGCACAACTATCAATACAAAACCAACAATTTCTTCTTGTCCCTTTCTTTCAACCATTACCCACCCCTTCAAAACCCATTATTACTTTTCCTAACTCACATCTAATTTCTTTATCCGTTCCGTCATAACGACATAACGAAACAAAAGACTCATACGCTTCATACCCTTCTTTTTCTACCAAAGTAATACTATTACATCGCGGATAGCTTTGAGCAGTGCATTCATCAGTAGAGTATTTAGGATAAACTCTCGAAATTTTCAACAAAGCAATGTCTTTCCAAAATCCTTGATAAGAAGTTCTATTTCCAATCATAAATACTTTGTCTAAATCAATACACGCAGCACAGTCTTCCCAAGAAGACCAAATAAATTCAGGTGTTCCCGTAATTTTTCTAACTTGCTCAAAAATTTCTCCCTTTTTTTGAGACTCAACATCTGATTTTAGCCCTCCAAATTTCACAGAAGCAAAAAACATAAAAGCTATTGCGAATAAAATGAGCGTAGCCACCAAAACAAAAACCATTTGTTGGATTTTAAATTGTCCTTTAGAATATTCTACAATTTGCCAGTTGGCCATTTTTTTCCTCCAAATCATCAGACATAAAAACTACTCTATCCAAATTTCCCGAATTATTTATCGCAGTAGCAAGAACATATTCATTCAAATCATTTTGTAAATCATTTGAACATCCACTTCCTTCAAGATAATTTGCTTTTTTAGAATATAAAACTCCCAATTCTCCTGCCCGTCCCATTAGTCTTTTCAATTGACATTCATAAATTAAAGGGTCTGCAAAAATAGCTGAGAGCATAAGCGACTCTCCAGAATAATGCAACTCTTTTCCATATTTAGAAACTATCTTGCTTTGAGTATTAACATTAATTTCGCAACCAATTATATCAAAACATACTTTTGTGGAATCAGCTAAACAAGAAGGAATATTTGAAGTTATATTTATTCCAATATCTTGAACGCCATTCGCAGATAAATCTTGAACTAATTCTTCAATATCTGAAGGAGGATTTACAAAACAATATTCTTTTCCATAAATCATAGTTAAATCTCCGACTTTAAAAGGGATAAAAAAGGGGCGGACAATTACTCTTAGTTTTTTATTTTGTGTTTCTTCCGTTCCTCGTGAAAAAACATATTTATTGAACGAGCTCTTTCTAATACTTTTATCTCCCCATTCATTTCCTATTCCCAGTTTTGATGATGTGCTAATCTGCTGTTTGCCAAAAGTTCCTTGATTAGAGCATTCGTTAAAAACACGAGTTTCATCTAAAAATTTAATAGTTGTATATTTACTATCTTCCAAATTTGTTTCAATAGGATTCAAAATAGTATTCAGCTCACTTGCAATAAATGTATCTCCAATTTTCCTTTCAGTTCCGACTAATTTAGTCGTTATATAAAGAGCAGAAATTAAAATAACTGCTCCTGCAATTATTGCAAATATCCAACTAAAACTAAATTCAATTCCCTTTTTATTCATCTCAAAGTCTCCACAAAATTCAAAATCTTTTTTTGAATTTTAGAGATTGCCTCTTCAGTCTCGTTGTCATCGTTGAAAATAGAATCTTTAATTTTCCAAACATATTCCGTTCGTCCATATTTTTTATTGTCTAACACTTTCGCAGGCACATTATCTGCAACAATAATTACAATATTCTGTTGAGAGAGTAAATTTTTAGTAATTGCACGAGGTTTTCCTTTCAAATGTAATCCAAATTTACGAGCAACACGCACTTGTGCAGAATCTAAAGGGTAACTTCCCGGAGTTAAACCAGCACTTGAAGCAACATAACTTTTATTTTTATTAAATTTTTTAAAAAAAGCTTCAGCGACTTTACTTCGAAAACGATTATATTTACAAATAAAAAGAATTTTCCTTTTATTCATGTTTAATTTTCACCGACGAATCAAACTCATTTTTTTCAAATCTTATTTTAACATTTCCACTATTAATTTCAAAACAATCAAAACTTCCAGTTAATTCAGTCACATCAATTTTTTCAGTTTTACTATATGCGAAGTTTTTCGCCGTGTCAATAGGATACAAAAATCTATTTGTATTTCGTTGTTCATGTAAATTAGAGTATTTTACAAATTCTTTAAATTTACGTTCATATAAAGGATTATAATTGGTTCCTATCAAACTTCCAAAACAAATTAATTCAATTGAACTTGGTAAAGAAAAACTCACGATTTTATTTGTGATAGAAGAAGACCAAATTTCATCAACGGTGTTTTGAAATTTTTGATGAAAAAGAGAAATTTGTGACGTCTTTCCAATTTGCAAGAAAGAAGTAATTGCATAAACTGCAACACCAATAATTGCAATCATAATTATAATTGAAAATATCATTCCAAAAGATAACTCAATAGCTCCTCTTTTATTCATCAAGTCAACAAGTTATCTTATAATTTAAAGGTTATTGAATAGAAATATATATTAACTTTACAAAAATATTAGTGATATGTCTAATTCTATAAAGTCTAAACAAGTTAATTCCAGCAAATATGATAAAGATATACAGCGATTAAGAAAGATATTAATGTCTTCACACAACACAATTTCAATAGAGGAAGCAATAAGGCAAGTAGAAGAAAAATATCTTAAATCCAAATCATGAATCAATTAATCTTCATCGGAGACACGCACGGATTCATAGATGATTTCAAAAAGCAAAAAGAGATAATTGAAAAATACAAACCAGAATTTGTTTTATCTGAACAGCTACAAGATGTTTATCTTTTAAATAAAAAAGACTGTCAAAATAAGATTTATTTAAAAAGATTTAAGGAGCAAAATAAATTAATTAGACTATGCCATCAGAAAAACATAAATCTAATAGGAATAGACTTCAAAAATTTTGGTTTTAACAAAAGGCAACAGAAAATAGTTCTTAGAGAGGTAAAACAAACAAGAAAAGATTTTATTAATTTTAATAAGTTAACTAATAAAAGAACAAAACATCATATATCTCTAATAAATAAATACATAAAATTAACCAAAAAGTATATTGTTGTAATTATCGGCTGTTGGCATCTTAAAGAAAATTCCTCATTAAGAAAAAATTTTAAAGGAAGTACAATTATTTTTCCAGTAGATAATATAAATCAGATTCTTGTAGAACCAAAAGAAATTAAGAGAATAAAATATTTAGAGTTAATTAATTAACAATTAAGCAATATTCGTCGCACTAGCAACCATAGAACAAGCATTAGGTGCAGGTTCATTTCCAAAGTCGTCTTTACATTTCAAATAATATGCCGAATTAGGTTTCCACGCAACATAATGGTTCCGTCTATTTGCAGAATTAGTTTGAGTTAATTCAAGCCCGTCATCAAAATTATAATTACAAGACAACAAAGAGTAAACACAATCTGCATCTTCATTAGTTACAATTTTCAAAGCAGTATTTGCAGAATCGTGATACGCACGGGTTATCAAAGGAGGAAGATTATCAACAAATACGCTAAACGAAACATTTGATTGAGCAGCATTTCCACCAAAATCAACGCATCTAAATTGATAACCATAATTTCCTGTCTGTAAATTCAAACGTTGCGTATGTTCAAATTTTTCTGTTTCAAACATTAAATTAAAACTTCCAATCGCTCCAGTAGGACTAAACGAACAAATTGCTTTGCCTTCATCAGAACCGTCGTCGGTAGTAACCTTCAAATCTACTGCAATTGTCGGAGTATTCCCTTTAATCGTTCCATTAGGTGCAACAGAAATAATGTTCAAAGGTTGAGAACCCTTCAAAATAAATTCATAACTCGTAGCCATAACAAATCTTTCACTCTCTAATTTATTTGGTTGGTCTTTACATCTAACATAAAATTTATTTTCTTGTCTATCTACAATTCCGTTTAAAGTAGTAGAACATGCATAAAGTTCACGAGCATTTATTTGAGTTATCGAACTTGCACAAGTCATAGTATTTTCCATAGACTCATAACTTTTTTCTTGTGTGCTCCATTTACAAGTTGCTGGTTCGTTAACATAAACTTGCAAAGGCACACTTCCAACTCCAAACCTAACTGCACTTCCAGAATTTATTGAAGTACTTACAATCATCGGAGGAGTAGTATCTGGCGAAGGGTCAACGCAAAATTGCACAGCAAATTCATCAACATTTTCATTCCCATTTTTATCTTTACATCTTATGAAAAAGTCATATCTTCCATCATTTTGTAATTGCGGATATTCAGAATTCAGAGAACTCGGCGAAGGCAAACTAAATGTTTGAGTATGATTATATTTGAACAGATTACTATTTCCGACATAAAACTGCATTGCTTCAGACGAGTTTTTGTGTTCCAAATCTATTTTACATTGAGCTGGTTCGTTTGTAGAAATCCCGAAAGTCAAAGGAGTAAACGCTTTCAAACAACCATTAGTCGCACCCTCTCTGACAATTTTAGTTCCAAGTGCAGACGGACGCGTAGTGTGCGGAGCATATTTATGTCCTTCAGTAAGAGGCGTAGCCCAAGTAGTTATCGTAGGAGATAAAGCATCGTTAGGATTTATCCAAGTGCATTTTTCGTCAGTCGTTCCAGCATTAACAAGTTCACACGCTTGTCCAAGTGCTCTGCATCTGTATTCAC
Organism: Candidatus Pacearchaeota archaeon; assembly: GCA_009694755.1. GTDB lineage: Archaea > Nanobdellota > Nanobdellia > Pacearchaeales > GW2011-AR1 > SICU01. The sequence continues at coordinate 253 of SICU01000017.1, read as the reverse complement.
TGCAAGGCCTGAAAGAATATTTATTACATTCTTCACATTTTTTTCCGCCGACAGGAGCTTCCCAAGGCAAACATTCAAACGTTCTTTTTTGTAATCTTTCTTCTTTGTAAGTTAAAACAAAAACAATAATTCCAATTCCTAAACCAACCCATCCAGGATATTCCATAAAGAAATTTCCATTTCCAAAAAGAGGAGTATCTAAAAATCCTCCTGGTCCCAAACTTTGAATTGCATTTGCTCCAAAAAATCCGGC
>SICU01000016.1 GCA_009694755.1 Candidatus Pacearchaeota archaeon | reverse complement strand
TGCTTATTCCTGTTATGATAAATAAAGTGCTCCAGTCACCAAATTTTCTTGTTGATTTTTGAATTAAGAAATCTCCAAATCCCCAGCAAATCATTGCAACAAAAGCAAGAATAATTCCGATTGCTACAGCCATAATTATGAATATATTACCAACTATAAAAATTATAGCGGGGGCGGGATTTGAACCACGCGACCTCCGGGTTTCCGAAATTTAAGTTCTTATTGCGTCAAAGACGTAATAGAAACTCCAACTCTTACGAGTGAGAGTATTTCCGAAAAAATTCAATTTTTTCGGAATTCTATTTTATGGGCCCGGCGAACACTCCAGGCTGTTCTACCCCGCTATAATTTTTATAAAGATAATGGGCTTAAAAAGGTTTAGGGTAGAACAGATTACAAAAATTAATCGAAACAATCAATAACTCTAATCTCTTCTAAATTATTCTTGTTCGATTCCTATTAATTAATAAATCTTAAAAAATAAAAATTCCTTGAATTTCTAATTTTCTTTTTGAAATAAAATAAAAAAATAAAAAAATAAAACTAATTATTGAATAATTAGTAGCTCTGCTTCTTCTTTTTGAAGCAGTCTAAGCAGAATACAGGTTTTCCTTCAGTTGGTTTGAAAGGTACTTCGCATTCTTTCTTGCATTCAGAGCATACTGCTTTGTGCATTTCTCGTGGGCCTGACGAAAATCGTCTAGGGCCGCCGAATCCTTGCCCGCCGCCGAATGATCTTCGTTCGCCGCCAAATTGTCGTTCCATTACTTTCCTCCGTTCACTTTATGTGGCTTTTTATGCCATAATTACTGGAAAAACTCTATTTATAAGTGTATGCTTTTTGAAACAATAACTTTTAAAATTGTTTTTATTACGGATTGAATTAGATTTAAATACTATTTTCTTGCACTATTAACAGAGGATATTTTCAATCTCTCTTAATTGAACCTGCTCACAGACTCGCTTTGTAATCGATATATTTTAAAACTCTATTGAAGAACTATTTTTGCATTTTCTGACAAACTCGTTTGCCAGCTGTTCAAATCTTGCGATTATTAACATATTACTTGAACCTGCTCACAGACTCGTAGACTCGCTACATTTATATATCATTTTTTAGTTCATTTACTAAGAACTATTTTCAAGTTCTATTGCTCGATTCTCCTCGTAAACTTCGGAGACTCGTTACTGAACTTGAAAAAGCCCAGATCGCATAATGGCATTGCGCGGGATTGCTAATCCCGTTTCACGCAAGTGATACCCAGGTTCGATTCCTGGTCTGGGCGTCTTCAGAAATCTCACATTTACAACTCTGATGAGTTGAAAGCACACACTACTCTGATGAGTATTGGTGACTTCACTTCTACGAAGATGAAGTGTTCGATTCCTGGTCTGGGCGTAATTTACAGGAATCGAAGTGCTCGCTAACTAATGTTATCGGCAACTTCAACTCTTACGAGATTGAAGTATTCCTGGTCTGGGCGTTTATTTTAAATAGGGCAATATTCTCTACAATTTATGGCAGCAACACCACCAGGCGCAAAAAAAAGAAAATTAGATTATATGGTTGATCAAAACGCATTTGATGAATTTATGAAAGCGTGTAGCAGAAAAGGATTTGCCCCACAAGTAATTATCGAACAGGCAATGCGTAAATTTACTCAAAACGGACAGATTTAATTTTTAAAAATACTTTAGCAAATTTTATAAAGAGATAATTATTTAGAATATTATGAATATGATTAAAAAATTATTGTTTGTTTCGTTTTTAGTGTTAGTCTTGCTTTCTTTTGTTTCTGCTCTTGAGGTTAAAAAGACTGAAGTAGTCATTAATACAGACCCTTATCAAAACATGAGCGTCGTTGTTAAGAATCTTGAGGGAGGCGATATTCAAACTTTTGCTGGAAGAGCGCGAAAATTTGGAGAGTATAGATTTACTTACTATGCTATTGTTGATAAATTTAAAATTAGTGTATCAATTGTAAATAATGATACTCAAGAAGTTATTCTTTCAAAAGATTTTGGACCGTATACTTCTGGAAATTTGGTTAATGTTACATTAAAATTATTCTCCTCTGAAAATGTTGTAGAATTACCTTTGATTAATTCTTTGACTAATAAAACTAACTTAAATGCCAGTGCTAATGAAACAACTCCATCTTCAGGATTATTAACTGGAAAAGCTGTAGATGGACAGATAGGTAAATTATCGCCTGTTTATTATTATGTAATTTTCGCACTTTTTGGAATTGGCATTTTTGTATTCTTAATGCGTCGTCGCACTTCCTCTTTCAAAACTGCCCCTAATGAACCAAACCATGAAAAAATGTTTAGTCAAAAGGAAGAAAAAAAAGCAGTTAAAGAAGAATTTGCTCCTTCTTCAAATATTGAGATAACTGCGTCAGCTAAAACTAATAATGCTCAAGAGCTAAAACAAAAAATTAATGACTTACAAAAACAGCTTGAACAAATTCACGTTGAAGAAGATTTAATAAACTTACAAAGACAAGTTTCAGAAGAACAAAATAAACTTGATAAATTGCGAAAATAAAGAAATTCTCTAAAATTTCCTACCGAATCAGGATAGAGCTATGTGGTATTAGGAAATTTTTGATTCAAGAATTTCTAATTTAATTTTTGGCCGATGCAGAGCATCGGGGGTATTAAACCCAGAAATTAAATAAAGAAATTCTCTAAAATTTCCTACCGAACCAGGATAGAGCCCGGAGGTATTAAACCCAGAAATTAAATAAAATTGTTATGTCAATGTGCCTATGCCGAAAACCGCACACTTTAGTGTGCGGATGAGGCAAATTGAGCATCCAAAAAACAAGCACCATTCAAACCCCGCACTTAGAAAATATCAATTTTCTAATCCATTAAAATTCTTCAGAATTTTAAGTCTTTATTGCTTCAAGAATTTCTAATTCTTGAGAGTGCTCAAAAACAGAAGTTTTTGACATGTGGTGGTGCATTGTTTTTTTGATAAAATTAAGATATAATTTATTTAATTTTATTGATAACTATATCCCCACATTTTTCTGAACAACTAGCATGGAATTTTTTTTCGCATAAATTACATAAAAAAATTAAATTATTGCATTGAATATTTTTACAATTTCTATATAAGTCGCAAAGAATTTCACAATGTGCGCAGTTAGTTATAACTGAAGAGTTTTGATTTATCTTTGAAGTTAATCTTTTATCAAATACAAAACAACTTCCTTCCCATAAGGTATTTGGAAATTTTTGGCAAAAATTGATTATTCCTCCGTGAAGTTGTTTGATGTTTGTGAAACCTTGTTGAATCATGTAAGCTGATGCTTTTTCACATCGTATTCCGCCTGTGCAATACATTACAATTGGTTTGTCTTTTGAAATCTTAAAACTCTCTATAAACTCTGGAAACTGCCTAAATGCTTCTATTTTAGGAGTAATTGCATTCTTGAATTTTCCAACATTTGATTCATAATCGTTTCTTGTATCAAGAATTATTACTTCTTTATTTTCATCTATTAATTTGATAAATTCTTCTGGATAAATATATTCTCCAACTTTACCCATATCTATTTTTTTATTTAATTTAATTATTTCTTTTTTTATTTTCACAACCATCTTATCGAATGGATGATGTGAACTAATTTCTTCTTTAAACTCAATATCTTTAAAACGCGCGTCTGATTTTAACTCTAGTTTATATTTTTCAACTTGTTCTTTATTTCCGGAAATTGAACCGTTTATTCCTTCTGTTGCTAAAAGAACTTTTCCTTTAATACCTAAAGAATTGCAAAAATCTAAATGAATTTTTTTTAAATTTTCCGTGTCTGAAATTTCTACAAATTTGTAGAATAATAAAATATGAATATCCATAGCTATTTAATTTTACAAGCCTATTTAGTCTTTATTACTTGAAAAACTGTTTCTTTTTAACATGGCTGATTGCACTCTTTTTTTTGCAATTTGGTTAGCTGCTTCTCGCGTTGAGATATTTTGTTTTTTAGCTGTGGATAAAACGAGTTCAGTGTTATGTAATATTTTATTCTTAACCTCTTCTCGCATAAATTTTTCATCCTTTCCAATGTATTCAACATAACTTGAAATAACTCCTCCAGCATTAGCGACGAAATCTGGAATTATTAAATGCTTCTTTGACATTTCTCGTTCAATATCTAAAGGAATTGGAATATTCGCGGCTTCAACAATTATTTTTGCTTGAACGAGATTCATATTTTGACGGGTAATTACATCTGGTAAAGCTCCCGGAATTAAAACATCTACTGGAAGCTCGAACAATTTATGTGTCGGGAGAATTTTTCCGTTACCAAATGTAACTGAACCTTTTTGTGATTTAATTAATTCTATATCTTTGAATTTTAAACCATCTGGATTGTATAAGCAACCTTTTGAGTCACTTATCGCTACTATTTTTGCACCTACTTCTTCTAAATGTTTGAAAGTAAATGAGCCTACATTTCCAAAACCTTCTATGGCTATTGTCGCACCATTTAAAGAAATGTTGGCATGTTTAAGGGCAACTTGTGTAGCGTAATTTACTCCGAGCCCAGTACTTCCGAGTTCATGTGGAAGTCCGCACACTTTTCTACCATTGCTATTTGTGCAATAATTACTTGGCTTACCAGTTGCAGAATTAAAATTTCCGTGTGCTTCTACAAAAGTTTTCATTTCTTTTTCAGTAGTATTAATATCTGGTCCAGCAATATATTCTGAAGGAACTAAATTTTTTAGAGCTCTTGCAAATGCCTGAACAAACTTTTCTTTTTTTTCTGAATCTGTTTCTCTATTAAATATGATTCCGCTTTTTCCGCCGCCAAATGGTAAATCTGCTAAAGCATTTTTAAAAGTCATTGCTCTTGCAAGACGAAAAACTTCTTTGACATTTACTGTCGGAGTCATACGAATTCCACCTTTAGCTGGACCTCTTGCAGTGTTGTCGATTACTGTGAAACCCCTCATTCCTGTGACAGGGTCATACATTTCGACCACCTTTTCAGGGCCTATATCATCTTTGAATTCATCAATTTCCATCTTTTTACAATTTAATTTTAATTTGTTAGTTAATAAAGATGATGTTAATTCAGCTGTATAAAAAGTTTATAATTATATTATTTGAATCTATTAGAAATGTAATCAATTAATGAATTCCCAATTAATTTTATAGAAGATGGTCCGTGCCTGATATAAAATTCCTCTTCTTTGCCGTCTTTTAGAAAAACTCTTTTTGTGCTTGGAAGACAATCTATTTTTAAAATATGCTTATCGTTTAATGGAAATAATTCGTATTGTATGAAGGACATAAATTGCGTCCCAATGTGTTCTTTGATTAAATTATTCAAATGTAATTTTAGCTTATCGTTAGTTGGAAATGCGTCTTTTTCTAACCCAAGAATTTCTCCACTATCTGAAACTCCGACGATTAATGTTCCGCCATTAGTATTCAAATAAGCTACAATCGTTTTCAAGGCAGCAAATTCTATTGATTTGTCTATCGAATTTGTATGAAGATTTGTTCTTAGAGAAGATTTGAATTCTAATTTATGGCTTTCTCCACTCGCAATAATTCCATTTATTTTTTCTGAAGAAAATTCTAAATATTTTCTTGACCTAAATAACTTAGGATTACTTTGCATCCATTTTGTTATTGAACTACTTAATAAATTTCTACCAGTATATTTTGTATAAATAAATCCACCGACTGAAACTATTATTGAAGCAACTGCTCCTATGAATAAATCTTGTGATGTTGAACCAGTTCCTAATGCTTGAATTGTGAATCCGAATATTTTATCTAACAAAAATTCTCCTACTTCCCATAATGCTCCGAGACTAAATGAAACTGAAAATGAAAGTAATACAATCATAAACGGACTTGCGTCGAGTAATTCCTCTTTTTCTAAAGTTAAAATTAAAGTTAAACCAACAAAACTTAAAGCTATTGCTGCAACGCCTCTTAACAAAACATCCCACCACCAAACTTCTGGTAGAAATCTTTGCACTTCTCCAAGAAAAAGTGAACCGTAAATTATCATTAAAATAACTACTTGCGTTTCAATTCCAGTTCTTAATCCGAAATTGTTTAAAATTTTTGGAATGAATGTTGCTATGAAAGCTATTGTTGAAAAAGCTATTGCGAGTGTTCTGTCATGTTGAATTGCGTTTATGAACTCGATTATTAAAATAAACCTGATTGCATTTGAAATTATGCTACTAAATGAAATATTAGAAATCCAATTTTTTATCATATATTTGAAAGTGTTTTAAGTATAAAAGAATTTTGCTAATTGATATTAAACATTATTTTCAGACAGTAGACCATGAAAAATTGCTAGAGATTATTAAAAGAAAAGATAAAAGTTATTTAATCACTGGCAGATCACACACTTAAATAATAGATTATAATTTGATTACTTAGTTGGATAAAGGGCTTGCATTGCTCTCGATCTTGCTTCGTCTAAAATACCTTCAGCAGTTCGCATTCTGTCTGCAAGTTCGCTTCTTGCTCCTTCATACTTAGCACGCACAAAATCGGCGCCGGCGGCTTCGCCGCGGACGAACGCTACCCGACCGCTATCATTCGAGCTAGCGAGATTCTCGCCGTCCGAGCCGACAACGAGGTCCCAGCTAAAGTGCAACCTCGAAAGGCCAGATTTTCTAGTATACAAAGTTCGGTTTCCATCATTAGCAAAAATAGGAGCACCAGATTCATCAAGTCTATTGAATCTTTTTTCATTATTCTTCTCAATAAGATAAGGAGCTTCAGTGATTTCACTTTCATCAGTTAACTTGAATGCAAGACCATAATCGGACTTAGCATCTGCAACTACCTGCAAACCTCTTAATTGAACAACCATAGGAACTTTTCCTATCTTCTTCCCACGTGCTTCAACTTGTTCTGCAAGATTTCTGGCCAAGTATTCGTTAGGTTCTCCTACACTTCTCAAAACCAAAGCTGTGTCTTCATATGTTCCGCTTAGTGGTAAAGCACCAGTAACTAATACCTTTTCAAGGTCAGCCATTGTTGCAACACGAACACCAAGAGATTTTCCGATAGCATCTGCATGAGCAACTGCAAAAGGAGTAGAACCTCGAACTATCTTTGATTTAAGGTCGTAAGTTAGAACAGTAACTCTTCCTGATTGGCCACCATACATTTCCTGAGCCTTTGCGTTAAATTCTTCTAAGAAAGCTTGAGCATCATCGCCCTGTATAAATGAAGCTGATGGAATAGTTTTTGGAATCTCAATTAATGGTTTCCATCCAAAGTTTGTTCCTACTTTTCTTGCTGTTTCCATAAGAAAATTACAAATAAAGTCTATTTAAATCTTTCTACTTTCACTACTATTAAGTTATTTTGTGCTTTCGACTCTTAACCAAGTATTTGCGAATTCTCTTTTCCAAAGCCTATAATCCAAAAATACTCTAAACCAAATATATAGTCGCATAACTAATAATCCAATAAACCAAAATATTTTTTTTAGAGAGTTTACTTTCGCAATTATTCCAAAACCAATAATCATCTCTTCTATGAACTTTCTTATTTTTGAATTATTTAATGGTTGGTATATTCTTGCGGCTGTACGTTTTTTCTGTTTTATCCAATCGATTAAACTTTCAGGATATTTTACAAATACTTCTGCTTGTGGCTCATATTTTATGAGATATCCTTTTTTTGTTATTGAGTCAGAAATATAAGCATCTTCTGCTAAGACATTTATTGGAACTTGAGGTAAAAGATTTTTTCTTATAGCATATAAATAACCTGAACATAAAAAGTGTTCATTGTTTTTTGTGTTAATTATACGACGCTGATGAAATGCAGTAGTTGTTAAAAAAGCCCAATAACCCAACATTGTTTTTTTGTCGTTTGTTGCAACAGGTCTACCAGTTACTGCTCCAACTTTTTTATTTTTAAAATGTGCTATTAGTTTACTAATTGATTCTTTACTTGCGAAGACATCTCCGTCAGATAATATCATTATTTCTCCATTTACGTGTTTGCGTGCATAATTTAAAGCGGAAGGTTTTCCCGAACCATTATCTTGTATTACTCTTAAAAATGGATAAATTTTTTTATATTTTTCTGCTTCTTTAATTGTTTTTTTATCTGGAGAAATGACTAATATTTCGTAAGGCTTCACACTTTGATTAGCAAATTTTTGAATTGCTTTACCAATAGTTTTTGGTTCGTTAAATGAAGTAATAACTACTGATATTTTTGAATTATCGCTCATATAATTGATAATAAGTTCAATAATTTAAATATTACTAAACTGATAAATAGATTACTTGCTTGATTCTATTCTTTCCCAACCATCGCCATATCTCTTCTTTGAAATTTTGTCATCCCATTTTACGTTTAACCAAATGTATAACCTTGTAGGAAACAACATTAAAGTCCAAATAAATTCTTTAAAGTTTTTTGGATATTCTAAAGCTAACTTTGGACCTTGAGTAACTTCATTTTTAAAAGATTTGACTTTTGGAAAGAACGGAGCATAATCTTCAAGAGTTTCGTGCGCTTTGGCAGTGCGAATTTTTTGTTTCACGAAATCTTTTAAGGTTGTAGGGCCTTTCACAAAAACTTTTGCTTTGGGAGCATAACGAACTTTATAACCTTTTTTCATAGCGAGATATGGAATAATTGTGTCTTCTGCAACATTAAGAGGAATATTTTTAGTAATATTATTTCTGAACGCAAATAAATATCCCGTTCCTTCGATAAACTTTCCTTTTTTGTCAAGCTCTGTGCGAATATTATGAGCACCAGCATCACATAATAAATGTGCCCAATAACCCAACATTGTGTTTTTGTCGTTTGTTGCAACAGGTCTACCAGTTACGCATCCTACCTTTGAATCTTTAAAATAGGGAATTATTTCACTAATTGAATTTTTATCTAAATATACATCGCCATCTGTAAATATCCAAATATCTCCTTTCAATGTTTTGAAAAGCATATTCAGAGCAAAACTTTTTCCTTTTCCTGGGTCTTTGAAATAAACTATTTGTTTGTTTTTCTTTGAGAATTCTTTTACTACATCAGCTGTTTCTTTGTCTGGTGCGGCTACGATTAATTCGTATTTTTCTTTTATTTTATTTTCTAGAATTGACTGTATTGCTCTTTTAACTAAAAGCGGTTCTTTGAATGATGTTATGACGATTGAAATCAAAAAATCCTTCCTTTTTACTTGGATTTTTGGATGTTCAAAAAATCTATACACTAAATTTTGTGGTTTGTTGAGACTTTTTGACATCATTCTGTTTCTAACTCTTTGGTAAATAACTCTTTTTGTTTTTGTGCTTGTTCTGCAAGCCCTTGTGATTCAATATCCATTTCCTTTCTATCTATAGTTCCGTCTTTTCCTTTTTTAGCTAGTTTTACATATGCTCCTTGAACACCATTGCCTGAAATGTAAAATACATCATGCATTGTTTGCGCTTGCACTAATTTAGCGCCTCTAGGATCTAAACTTCTATCTTCAAAGAATGAATTTGCTTCAGAGTTGTATAATGCGTTACCTATTTTCTCTTCATTTACCATGTTTGTTTTTCAAATTAACTGTATTTAAATTTAATGCTCTCCCATACCATCTAAACGCTCTAATTTTATTGGCATGTGTTTTGCACCTAAAATCTCCAATAAAGTAATTATCTTTTTGTGATATTTTTCTTCGCAAATAAAAAAAGCACAACCTCCATTTCCCGTACCACTTATTTTTCCTGCTGTTGCCCCACATTTTAGAACAGCATCATATAATATTTTTGATTTTATTGTTGTTGTATCTTGATTTAGCATTTCTTTTCTTTTCTGTTCTTCATTTAATAACTTGGCAAATGTTTCTAAATCTCCTTTTAATAATGCATTTCTAGTTTTACTAACATTTTCTCTTTTATCGAGCATTATTTTAAGAGTTTCTTTTTTTTGTTTTTTTAAGTTTTTCTCAAGTTTATCGTGTGCATTTCCGCTGTCACCAATTCTAGGTTCTAAATAAAATAAGAGTAAACTTTCTTCAAGTTTCTGCATTATTCTTTCGTGCAACCAAAGTGGTTCTATAAACACAGACTCTTTTTTAAATTCTAAATAATTTACTCCTCCTCCGAAAGCTGCTGCCCATTGGTCTTGATATCCACCATTTATGCCAAGTAAGATTCTTTCAATATAATATGCTTTTTTTGCAATCTCTTCTGGAGTAGTTTTCTGTTTTTTTAATTTACTGAATGCTTTTAGCATCGCTACAATTAATGAAGACGAGCCACCAAGCCCGCTTTTCTCTGGAACGTTCGTTATTATTTTTATTGAACCTTTAAATGTTGGATAAGTGTAAATTATTGTTTTAAAAATTAAATCTAACTCTGGGGCTATTGTTTTATCATTTAAATTAAAACTATATTTTTTTGAAGTTTTTTTGAATTTGTTAATGTATTCGTATTCAATTTTATTTAATGTTTCATTTGGGATTAATTCGCAAATATACCCATGTGTGCTTAATGTGACATTTAATAGATTTCCCCAACCCATTGCTTTTATATAATAGTCCGTGTCTCCTCCGTTACATAAGCTTATGCGCACGGGCGCACGCCCAAGGTGTCTCATGTTATTTTTACATCATCAAGAAACTCTTTTTCGACTAACTCACAAATAGTGTGATATATTACATGATGCGCCTCTTGTATTCTTGCTGTATCTGTATGCGGTACTATGATTGTGTGTTTGCAAAATTCTTTAATTTCTCCGCCTTTATTTCCCAGAAGACCTATTGTCTGCATCCCAAGTTCATTTGCTTTTTTTACAGCATGAATAAGATTCTTTGAATTGCCACTAGTTGTTATTGCTAGAAAAACATCTCCCTCTCGCCCATGTGCTTCTATTTGGCGTTCAAATACATTGTCAAAATGTTTGTCATTTGCCCAGGATGTTAATACGGTTGTATCTGTAGTCAAGGAAATTGCTGAGAGGGCTTTACGATTTTTATAAAACCTATTTACTAATTCTCCTGCTATGTGTTGAGCGTCTGCTGCACTTCCACCATTACCAGCGATTAATAGCTTCTTACCAGAATTATATGACTCTATAATTGTTTTTGCTGCATTTTTAATTGAATCTGTGTGATTTTCGTCTGAGTACATTTTTTCTAATAATTCTATAGTTGTTTTAAAATTATTTTTGATCGTTTCTTTCATAGTGTTTTTCTCCAATACTCGAGCATATCTTGTAAAGTTTTCTTAATTTCTATTTTTTGTTTCCACCCAGTAGCTTGTTTGAAACGAGTTGAATCTCCATAAATTATTGGTTCATCTGTCGGACGTAAAAGTGTTGGATCTTGATATACTTCAAAATTTATTTTTGTTAAATTTTTTAAAATCTCTAAAATTTCACTCATTTGATATACACTTTCTCCACTTACATTATATGCTTGACCATATTCACATTTTTCTACTGCTAAGACTAAAGCTTCTATTAAATCACGAACATCCGTTATTGCTCTTTTGGAATTAAGATTTCCAACTCGAATAACTGGTTTCTGTAAACCTTTTTCAATCCTTACAATTTGTCTAGTCCAATCAGCACATACATCAACTTCTTTTTTAGGACCTGTTGTGTTAAATATTCGAATCGTCACATTTTTTATTTTAAAATTTTCCCAATATTGATAAGCTAACATTTCTTGTGCGACTTTACTTACTCCATAAGGATGAAGAGGTTTGAGCATTTTTGATTCTTTAATTGGCACTTCGTCTTCTTTCACAAAACCATAAATTGCACTTGAACCGGCATTAATTATGATCGAATCTAATTTGAGAGATTTAACTGCTTCAAATAAATTAATAGTTCCAATAATATTGGTTTCAATAGTATACTCCGGTCTATCCCACGAAACAGCTGGATAACTTTGAGCAGCAAGATGAAAAATTACTTCTGGTTTAAATGATGAAAGTATATTTGTTAATTTGTTTTTGTCTCTTATATCGCACTCAATATATTTGACTTTTTTGTTAAGCTCTTCTATATTTGTCGTAGGTGTAAAATCTAATCCCCAGACTATATGATTTTTTTCAATAAGTAATTCTACAAGATGGGAACCCATCATTCCCCCAACGCCAGTTACTAATATTCTCATTGTAATTTTAGGTGCTCCTCACACTTTTTTAATCTTTCTGGTGTTCCCATATCTGCTATGAACTCATCAGTTGTATAAGCCATTATTTTGAAATTTTGATTAAGTGCTTTAGGATAAATATAATTTTCAAAATTAAAAACTTCTTTATTCATTAAACCTATTATTTCTGGCTCGATAATACATAAACCCGCATTGGATAATTTTCCTGCATCTGTATGGTCTGCATGTTTTGAAATGAATTTAATTACTTGATTATTTTCGTTTACTTTTATTATATCTGCATCTTGTGGATGTGTTGAATTATGAACAAAAATAGTCATTTGAGATTTTTGTTTATTATGAAATGCTATCATGTTATGAAGATTTACTTCACATAAATGATCTCCCGAAATATACGCAAATGGACCAGAAATATATTTTTGAGCAAGTTTAATTGCTCCACCACTGTCTAAAACATATGGTTCGTTAGAATGTTTAATCGGAATATTGAAACTTGTTCCATCTTTAAAATAATCTACTATTACTTCTGATTTATATCCATTTAACATAATTATTTCTTCTATATTATATTTTTTCGCCCATTCTACTAAATGATGTAATACTGGTTTTCCCGCAATTTGAACCATAGGTTTAGGAATATCTTTTGTTAAGAAAGACAATCGTGTTCCTTTTCCACCGGTGCTTATGAAAAGTTTCATGATAATTTACCTCTTGAATTTTTTATAATTATCTCCGTTGCCTTTTCAATATTGTCGACAAGATAATCTGGAGTTGCATCATTAAATCCATCGTTACAAGCATATCCGGTTTTGACTCCAATTGTTTTACAACCTGCATCATACCCTGATTTTATATCACTAATTCTATCTCCCACCATCCAACTTTTATTCAAATCGATATCATGTTCCTTAGATGCTTTCAATAACATTCCATGTTTTGGTTTTCTACATTCACAATCGATTCTATAATTTCCGAGCCCTAAAGTTGGATGATGAGGACAATAATACACCGCATCTATAATTGCATTGTGTTGTCTAAAATGATTTATTAATTCGTTAGTTATTTTTTGAGCTTGTTCTTCCGTTATCAATCCTCGTGCGATTTGAGGTTGGTTCGAGATAATTATTACTTTAATATTATTTTTGTTTAAAATTTTAATTGATTCTATCGCTCCAGACATAATTTTGATATCTTCTTTTTTTAGAATAAACTTGACTTTATCCTTTTCTTGGTATTCTTCTAATTCTGTGATAACTCCATCCCTATCTAAAAAAGCGGCACAATTTGAGAGAGATTTTAGATTTTCTACCATATATTTACTTCACGAGTCGGTTTAAAAAATTACCTCTTTCTAGCTATACGTTCTATTTTTAAAGAGCTATTTGCTTCATTTAGTATGAGAATAAAATTCACATATTCCAGCAGACATACGCGGACGCTTGATACGCACAATAAACATAGGCAGTCCTTTCCTGAACTTGCTAAAGAAGTAATTGCAGCTTCAGACGTTATCCTCGAAATTTTAGATGCGCGTTTTATTAAAGATACGCGAAATTTGGCGATGGAAAAATATGCACTTGAACATGACAAGTTGCTGATTTATGTTATAAATAAAGTTGACTTGGTTAATCGTAAAGAACTCGAAGATTCTCCCGAATTTATTGAATTGAATCCTCGAGTAATTTTATCTTGCACTACACGACAAGGTAGAGGGCTTTTGAGAGATAGAATTAAAATTGAAGCGAAAAGATTTGCAAAAAAAAATATTGCTAAAAATGAAGCTAAAAAAATTGTTGAAGTAAAAAAAACAGATAGACGAGAAAGTAGATTTGATTCTGGAAATTTAGTTGGTGCAGAAATAGATAATAAATTACAGATTCATAAACATGGCGTCGGATACAGAACTTTTTTGAAAACTGGTTCAGAAGTTCATGTTGGAGTTATTGGATATCCTAACGTCGGTAAAAGTTCTATAATTAATATGCTTACTGGTCGTGGAGCTGCTCGAACTTCTCCGCGTGCCGGATTTACTCGCGGAATTCAAAAAGTTAAACTTGCCGACGGAGTGCTTTTATTAGACACGCCTGGAGTTATGTCCGACGAAGATTCTGCTGAAAGTCAAGCAAAGCATTTGAAAAAACACGCAACCATCGGCGTTAGAACTTACGATTCTACAAGACACCCAGAATTTATTGTTGCGGAAATTATGGCTGAACATCCTGGTTTATTTGAAGAACATTATGACATAGATGCGAAAGGAGATTCGGAAGTGTTACTTGAAAAGCTTGGTAAACAAAGAAATTTTTTAATTAAAGGTGGAGCTATTGATTTTGATAGAGCTGCGAGAGTTGCGTTAAAAGAATGGCAAGCTGGAGCTGTTTGGAAAAGTAAAGGAAAGCATAAGAAAACTGAAAATACAAAAAATTAATTTTATAAATTTAAATTAATAGATTTAAAAATGAGATTTAAATAATTTTATAAATTAAATTGATTCTTCTTCGTCTTCTGAATTTTTGTCTGAGTCTTCTGCATTTTCTTCTTCGTCTTCCATAACAATTTCTAAATCTTGTAAGACTTGTAATATTTTGTCAAGTTTTGCGTTTATTTCATTTAGAGATACTGAAGAATCTCCAGAGGAAGAATTATTTCTTGGACTGAAACTTCTTGAATCGCTTTTACTGAAACAATCACTGCAAAGAACTGGTTTTGTTCCTGTTGGTTTGAAAGGAACTTGACATTCTTTTGAACAAGTGCTACATGTAGCGTCGAACATTTCACGAGGTCCTTCTCGGTCTCTTCCGCCGAATCCTCCTCTTGAGCCTCCGCCGAAGCCTCCTCTTGAGCCTCCGCCGAATGAACGTCCACCACCGCTAGAGCGACCACCGCCGAAGCCTCCTCTTGAGCCTCCGCCGAATCCTCCGCGACTTCCTGAATCTCTAAATTCTCTTATCATAGAGTTTCTTTAAAATGAGGCTATTTAAATGTGCTTAATGGCGTAAAAATAATTAATTATTTTATACGAGCAAAGTCTATAAAGTAATATTATCTAAAATAAAAATGGAAAAATTTGTAGTTTTTGAAGTCAAAAGACAGATTTAAATAAAAGATTTGATTGGGAATAATATGAAAAAAACATCAAAGCATGCCAAAAGGAATTATTATTAAAAAAAGGTTTGAATCTTGTTATTATTGTGGTTGTAAATCAAACGTATATAGGCATTTTCACTCATCCATGCATTGTAAAGACATTATGATATGCCCTTGTGAGAAAAAAATGCCCTGAATTACATGCTGAAATAGAAGAAAAAATAGAAAGATTAGAAGAAGAGGGACACCCGAAAAGTTACATAAAAGAATTGGAGAAAGAAATTAAAGAAATCAAACATAAATTTTCTAAAATAAAGAAAAAATTTAGCATTAAGTATAGAATAAAATTGAGTCAAGCACATAAAGACAAACATTTTTTAAGATAGATAACCCAGATTATCAAAGGAAAAATTTGAACAAATTGAATTTATGGAAAAACTTGTTGGTAGGTATGAAGAGATAATTAAATTTTCTCGATGCGATGAATCTCTCGGAATATTATTGGGTAAAATTGAAATAGTTGATGCTACTCAATCAGTAGAAGAACTAGCAAGAAATATCAGTGAAGTTTATGACTCTTTTGTTAGAGAATAAAGAAATTCTCTAAAATTTCCTACCGAACCAGGGCAGAGCCCTGCGGTATTCGGAAATTTTTGATTCAAGAATTTCTAATTTAATTTCTGGCCGATGCAGAGCATCG
>SICU01000015.1 GCA_009694755.1 Candidatus Pacearchaeota archaeon | reverse complement strand
GACGAACTTGTATTTAAACCTTTGTATTGTAACCACTTTAAAGTAATCTGGATAATATAAATAATGGAAATGATTTGTTTTATTATGGCTGTCAATACTGACTTATTGCGATTTATTCGTGAGGCTAGAAAGAGATGATTTTAGATAAAATTTATGCTATGAAAGAAAACCCATTTAGATTTCTTAAAAGACTTCAAGGAGAGAAATTGTGGAGACTTAGAGTAGCTGATTATAGAGCAATTATAGATGTGATTGTTTCTGCAAATAAGATTATTGTTGTAAGAATTGGACATAGAAAGAATAGTTATAATTAAAA
Organism: Candidatus Pacearchaeota archaeon; assembly: GCA_009694755.1. Classification (GTDB taxonomy): domain Archaea; phylum Nanobdellota; class Nanobdellia; order Pacearchaeales; family GW2011-AR1; genus SICU01. The sequence goes on along the minus strand of SICU01000015.1, from coordinate 15,649 downwards.
TAAAATAAAGAAATTATCGTCTGCCGAATCTCGAACTCGGTTTGTGGTGATTATGTCGGTCTGCTCTTTTACCGAATCTTGAACTAGTGTTTCGTCCTTCACTTCTGCCTGCGAATGGACTTCTGTTTTCTCTGCTTGGTCTACCTTCGCCGTTTCTTCTATCTTCTCTTTGAGGTCTAGAACTATGTCTTGAAGCTGAACCGAATCTTCTCTGACTTCCTTCTCGTCTTTCACTTCTGCCTTCGCTAGTTCTTTCGCTTCGACTATCGGTTCTTTGATTATCGTATCTTCTACCTCGACTTGATGAATGATGTGATGAACTTATTTTTATAATTTCAAATGGAGGGAGAGTTTGTTTTTCAATATTTGATTCTACTTGTCTTAATATTTGGCGAAATTCTGAATGGTCTCCGCTTGATACGAAACTTATTGCGATTCCGTTTTTTCCAGCTCTTGCAGTTCTTCCAATTCTGTGAATATATTCTGAGCCGGTTTTTGGAATGTCATAATTGTATACGTGAGAAACATCTTTTATGTCGAGTCCTCTCGCTGCAACGTCGGTGCAAATTAAAATTAATGTGTCTCTTGAATGAAACGCTTTTAATACGCTTGAACGTCTGTTTTGCGTGTGTCCTCCGTGAATAGATTCTGCGTGAAGTCCTTGCGTTGCTAAATTTCTCGTTAATTTATCTGTGTTTCTTCTTGTATTACAGAAAACCATTACTACTCCGTTTTTTTCTTGTTTGAGTAAATGAACTAAAAGAGACAATTTTGTTTCATAAGTTACATCGTAGTATACTTGGTATAATTTAGATGGGTCAACTTTGTCGCCTGCTTCGACGAAAACTGGATTCTTCATATATTTTTTAGCCATATATTCAATGTCTTGTGAAAGTGTTGCAGAAAATAAAAGTGTTTGTCTATTTGACGGGCAGTGTTTTATTATTGATTCAACGTCGTGAATAAAACCCATGTCTAACATTCTGTCTGCTTCATCTAAAACTAAAAATTTGACTCGTGAAAGATTGAGTGTTCTTCTTTTGATATGGTCGAGAAGTCTTCCAGGTGTGCCGACGACAATATCTACATATCTTAAACTATTTACTTGAGGTCCCATTGAAACTCCTCCGTAAATTTGTGTTACTCGGAGTTTTTTCTTATGTCCGAATTTGGAAATTGTTTGACCAACTTGTTCAGCTAATTCACGAGTTGGAGTCATAATTAATGCTTGAATTCCGTCGCCCGCGGAAATTAAATCTATGATTCCTGCACCGAATGCGAGAGTTTTTCCTGAACCTGTTGCAGACGAACCGATGACGTCTTTACCAGCTAAAACTAAAGGGATTGTTTTTTCCTGAACTTCGCTAGGACTTTCAAAACCTTCCTGACGAATTACACTAAGTAGCTCTTCGCTGATTCCTAATTGCTTAAATTTTTCCATGTTTGTTTTTTATAATAGCCTTACTTGTTTATCTAAACAAGAGGCAATATCAACTAAAAGTAGATTTACCTTAACTAGTATAGAATGTCTGTCAAAAGTGGCTATATAAACCTTGAGGTTTTTATTACTTAAAAGAATAACATTTAATGAACTGAAATGACGGACAAAAAATGGGAAATTTATTTAGTTGAATGTTTAGATGGAACTATTTATACTGGTGTGACTAATAATCTTTCTAGAAGAATGAAAATGCACGCATCTGGAAAAGGGAGTAAATATGTTCGCGCTAAAGGTTTTGGAAAATTACTTGCTCATAAAGAATGCAACGATAAAATTAGTGCTTGTAAACTTGAATATTTTGTTAAGCAATTAACTAAAGAAGAAAAATTGAATTTTTTTATTAAATAACATATTAAATAGGATTTAGCCATATTTAATTCATGAAACTTTTGATGCTTGGAGGAAATAAAGAAATTCTCTAAAATTTCCTACCGAACCAGGGCAGAGCCCTGCGGTATTCGGAAATGTCAAAGTGTATCGCCACTTTGAGCACACAAGATTTGCAACTTTAAGCAAATCTTATTGTTTTTGATTCAATAATTTCTAATGTCAAAGTTTATCTGTGGAAAACTTTGAGCACCTCAAAGTCTAGAAAGACTTTGCAGTTTAATTTCTGGCCGATGCAGAGCATCGAGGTATTAAACCCAGAAATTAAATAATTCTAAAAATAAAATATGGCTAGAATCATTCAAGAAAAAATTATCCGATTTATTTGAGGAACTATGGATTCAAGATTATATTCATTGGACAGAGGGAGGCGACATTAAATGGGACGAGGAAATTAAAGTTTTATCCAAGTACCAACATAAAACAGATTTAGTTATATTTGCCAAATCTGCTGGAGTAAGCCTGGCTATTTTTGGTTCAAAGCTTCCATTTTCTTGCATATAAAGAAAATGAGAATAAATCTGACGGTAACCTCCTCCAGATTCAACATAAATATCTTGGAAAGAATCATTATTTACCTCTGCTATAGAAAAATGTTTAACATGTAAATCGGTTTGTCCGGCGATGCAATGGGGGGAACAAAAAGTATTTGCTTTAGAAATTGCATTCGCAAGAAAATTACTTTTCTTCCATTTACCGTTTTCTTGACTTAGAAGAAGAATTGGTTCTCCACCTATGTATCCCCCACCCGTATCATTACAGCCCATTCCTGGGCCAGTATCAAAAATAACAAAGTCTTGAATGCTATCCTTATTAAAGTCTGCTTGCTTGATTAAAGGAAAGTATGATTTTACTGGTTCTTCTAAATAGTTCGAAGTTTTTAACTCAAAAGTTGAACCATTTTTATTGATTAGAATTTCTATTGACCTTGACTCGTTAGATTTTGAAACTATAAATAAATCAACAAATCCATCGCCATTTAAATCTGTTTCTAATGGAATATCATTAAAATATCCCTTTAAAATTACTTTTTCTAACTCTTGTCCTTTTTTCCATTACCGGTAGAAGATTTTACTCCATTATAATTATCTAATAAAAATAAACATCCCACTAATAAAAATAAGAATAAAATAATTAATTTAAATTTGGATAGTTTAACCATTAAAATAACAAATCGCCTAACTATTAAACATTTTTGATACTTGATATTTAGGATAAATTATCTTGATAATGGACGAACGACAGATTTAAAGAGAGCCATTTAATTTTTTATTTATGAATGAATTAAATAAAGGCAGTGTCGTGTTTAAACATTGTCCGGAAGATTTTATTGTTGAAGAAATTTGGGACAATGAAATTTGTGAAATTTCTGAAAGTTCTAAAGATTTAGAAAATGCGAAAATAGATTTTGGAAAATTAGATATTGAAGACCGAAGAGCATTTTTAACTTGTGATTTAGAAAAAATAAATATTGACCATTTTACTTTAATGTCAATTCTTGCAAAGGAACTGCATAATTTTCCTCATGAATTAGGGTGGGCTGGAACTAAAGATAAATGTGCTTGGACTTGTCAAAAAATTTCTATTTTTAACGCTAAAATTGAAAGAATTAGAAATTTTTCTTTTTCTGAAATTAAGTTGAAAAATTTCAAATGGATAAAACATAAAATAAAAGTAGGAGACTTGACTGCTAACAGATTTAAAATTATTCTTAGAGATGTAGATATTGACGCGATTAAAATACTCAATAAAGTTAGACACTCTGAATATATTCCGAATTTTTTTGGAATGCAGAGATTTGGTTCATTAAGGCAAGAAAATGTACGCATTGGCATTTTAATTCTAAAACAAAAATTCAAAGAGGCGGTTTTTGAGTATCTTATGGCTTATGGCGACGATGAAGATATTGAAACCATAAAAGCTAAAAGAAAATTTAAAACTGAAAAAAATTTAATTTCTGCAAAAGAATACTTTCCGAAAAATCTGCGTATTGAATGTGCAATGCTAAATTATCTTGTTGAAAATCCTGATGATTGGATTGGAGCGTTATTAAAAATAGGAGAAAAAACTTTACTTATTATGTGTCAGGCAGTTCAAAGTAAATTGTTTAATGACATACTTCAACAATCAATTGATGAAAAAGGTATTTCTCCTAATTCTACTATTTCTTTACTCGGATATAACTCTTCTTTTTCTCTTGGAAGAATTGGAGGAATAGAAAAAGAAGTTTTAGAGTCATATAATTTAGAACTTAAAGATTTTAAAGTATTTGCTTTGCCTTTTTTAAGTTTGAATTGTTCTACAAGAAATGCTTTTTTTAAAGTTGAGAAAATTGAAACTGATACAGAAAATGATGAACTTTTTGAAGGAAGTAAAAAAATAATTTTGAAATTTGAACTTGAATCTGGAAGTTATGCTACAACTTTTTTAGAAAACTTTTTTGAGTTTAGATAATTAATTAATGTTTGTGGGAATATTGTCCTGGTTCGTGATTTACATCTAATATTTTTATTTTGAAAATTAAAGTTTTTCCTGCTAATGGATGATTTAAATCGAGAGTAATTGTCTCTTCATCAACTGCTATAATTTGAACTGGAAATTGATTTCCGTCGGGAGTTTTTACCACAATAGTCATCCCTGCTTCTGGAGTTTGGTCTTTTGGTAATTGGTCTTTTGGAACTTTTTGTTGCAATTTAGAATTGTGTTCTCCGTATGCTTCTGAAGGTTTTAATGTGAATTCTTTTTCTTCATCTTTTGACATCCCAATAACTGCGTTATCAAATCCTGGAACAACTTGTCCTTCTCCGGCTTTGAATTCTAAAGGGTGTTCGTGCCCACTATTAGATGAAGAATCAAAGATTTCTCCGTTCTCAAAACGACCTTCGTAGTGTAATGCAACTAAATCGCCTTTCTTGATTGACATATTTTATTTTTGGAAAATGGATTTTTAAATGTAATTATTTGAACTTTTTAATAAAATTTATAGAGATTTACTGAATAAATAATTTTAGTTTTTATTTAATTTTGCCATAATCCTATATGTTCTTTTTTAGCTTTTTTCTCTGCTTTTTTTATTTTAGCACAAAATTTTGTATCTGGTTCGTAAGGAAATGTTACTCCATAACCTTTTCTTGCAATTAATTCATTAATTAATTTGTTGTTTAAATATAAATATCTTAATAATCTATCGTGTCTATCTGTTTCTGAAATATCTTTTTTTAAGACGACTTTTTTATTTAAAATTGTTGATTTGAGATAATCTTTCGCTTCTTTATAACCTCCCTCTCCTTTTTCAGGAGTATTTATGCAAATTAATCTTATTCTTTGCCCACTCTCAATTTCTATCGTATCTCCGTCGATTATTTTAGTTACTAAAAATTCATTTTTATTTTTAGCTGAAACGATAAATGTTGAAAAAATAATTAGCAATAAGAAGAAATAAAGAAATTCTCTAAAATTTCCTACCGAACCAGGGCAGAGCCCTGCGGTATTCGGAAATTTTTGATTCAAGAATTTCTAATTTAATTTCTGGCCGATGCAGAGCATCGGGGTATTAAACCCAGAAATTAAATAAACTCCTTTTTTCATAAACTTATTATCCATTAAAAGTATATAATTCTTGTTATAAATATATCAAAAATATACTTATTTTTGAGTGTGCTCAAAAACAAAGTTTTTGACATAGGCATAGGCACTTGCGACATCACAATGTTTATTAATCTAAATTTCTGAAATTAAATATGGTTGAAAAAGTGTTAGTTTTAAATGCTAAAAATTTTAAAGAAATTACTTCTAAGGGAACGATTATTATTGATTTTTATGCCGACTGGTGCGGTCCTTGTAAAATGATGGATCCCGAATTTGAAAAAGCCGCTTCTAAAATTTCAACTGTTAAATTTGCAAAAGTGAATATTGAAGGCAATCAAGAAATTGCAATGAAGTATGGAGTTATGAGTATTCCCACGCTAGTCATTTTAAAAAATGAATTAGTTAAAGATATGCACACTGGTGCGTTAAAAGAATCTGAGATTATAAAATTTGTAGAAAAATATAAATAATTTATTTATCTATTTATTTTTTATTAAACTATTTTATCGCGAATGTTTAAATCCAGTTAATCTTGGTTAGTAATGTTTAAAAATGATTTTCTATATGTTTTTTATAGGACGCACGATTTTTGTTATTTCATCCTGCTGAATTTCTCGCCATTCGGTGTTGCGAAGTTCATTGTGTGAATTACAAATGGCCTCGTAGCTCAGCCTGGTCAGAGTACCGCGCTCTTAAGTGTAAGTTATGCACGGAACAACGCGGGTGTCGAGGGTTCAAATCCCTTCGGGGCCATTAAAAATTAAAGGGATTTGAACATGAGGATAATTTTCATCCCCTCTTGTTCGATACTCCTCACATGCTCGGAGACTCACTGCGGAGTATGAAAACCTTCGGGCCATTTTATTAATTAGGGACTTGAATAAATCTTTTCATATCCCATATGTAAAAATTAGTGGATTTATTTTTCCGCTCACTTCAGTCAATTCAAATTTATTTTTTTATGATTTCGATAATCCTTATCAGACTCAGTTGAAGAAAATAATAAAATCAGAAAAGTTAAGATTAATAAATTATTAAATTCTGTTGAATTGTAGTCTGTCGTGTTTTAACAAGCGCAAGATTTAAACAAAGTTGTTTGAGAACAACATGCTTAAATCTTGTTGTCTGCGCAAGATTTAAACAAAGTTGCTTTCGAGCAACATGCTTAAACTTTGCCCGATAGCAAAGTTTAAAAACCAATTTTTACAACATATTATTATCTTCAAAGTCATAACTGCGGTGTGACTTTTGCGACAACCATGCACACACTTCAACCAAAACATATTAAGCTTAAATCCGACGAGGTTAAACAATTACTTGAAAGTTATAATATTTCTGTATCACAATTACCAAAAATAAAATCTGTTGATGTGGGACTTCCAGAAGGTTGTCAAACAGGCGACGTTATTAAAATTGAAAGAAATTTTAGAGATAAGAATAGAACTTATTTCAGGGTTGTCGTATGAGTTCTGATAAACATATTCTTATTAAAAAATATTTACAACAACACTCGTTAGTAGAATCTAATGTTCGCAGTTTTAATGATTTCATCGAAAGAAGAATGCAACAAATTGTTTACGAATTGAACGAAACTATTCCTCAAGAAGAAGTTCAAATAAAATTTGGAAAAATCCGTATTGGAAAACCCAACATTACCGAAGCTGATGGAAGTATTAATGAATTAACTCCTGTTGAAGCAAGGTTACGTAAATTGACATATTCTGCTCCGATTTATGTTGAGATATCTGTTAATTTTGGCGGTAACGCTGATAGTGCTGAAGTTGAAATCGGACGAATCCCAATAATTGTTAGAAGTAATGCTTGTAACACGAAAGGTTTGAGTAAAGAAGAATTGCGCGCGCAACTTATGGACCCTCTTGACCCAGGAGGATATTTTATTGTTAACGGAAATGAACGAGTTATTGTTATGTCTGAAGACCTTGCGCCTAACCAACCGTTTATTGAAGAAGGTAGACGCGGTTTGACTTTGCGTTTGTTTTCACAAAGAGGACCTTATAGAATTCCGACGACAGTTTCTGAAACAGCAGACGGAATTTTGGAAGTTACATTTAGTCGTTTGAAAAGTATTCCTGCGATAGTTTTGATTAAAGCACTTGGTATGACTATTGAATCTGAAATTGCTAAAAATATTGGAAGACAAGATGATACTGTTATAGTTAACTTATATGAATACGCTAAACTTCAACAACCAAAAGATGCTTACATGGCAATTGCTGAACTTGCAAGTATTCAAGGAACTGAAAAAGAAATTCTTGATAGAGTTAAACAGAGAATTGATTCTTATCTTTTACCACACATTGGTTTGACAAAAGAATCTCGAATGGAAAAAGCAATAACTTTGTGTAAATTGCTTAAAGAATTTTTACAATCTAAACACGACCCGAGTCTTCGCACTGATAAAGACCATTATGCAAATAAAAGAATTAAGTTGTCTGGTGATTTAATTGCTGACTTGTTTAGAGTGAATGTGAATATACTTGTTAAAGATATTCAATATACTTTACAAAAAGTTGCTAAACGAAAGAAATTTTATTCTGTGAAGACCGTCGCTAAATCTACTTTATTTACACACCGAGTTGAAAGTGCGATTGCTACTGGTGCTTGGATTGGAGAACGCAGTGGAGTTACGCAAAACATGTCAAAGAATAATTATTTAGATATGCTTTCTTCTTTACAAAGAGTTTCTAGTATGTTGCCAGATGAACAAGAAAATTTCATGGCTAGAACTTTGCACCCAACGCATTACGGAAGATTCTGTCCAACTGAAACTCCTGAAGGAACTGAAATCGGTTTACGTAAAAACTTGGCGATGCTTTCAAGAATTTCGACTACTTTAGAATTAGATGACAAAGTTGTAACCCAAAAATTAAAAGATTTAGGATTGAATTCTGAAGAAGGAACTGACGTGTTTTACAATGGTAAATTTATTGGAATTGCAAAAGATATTTCTTCTTTTGTTCAATCTGTTAGAGAAGCACGACGTAAAGGACAATTCCCTGAAGAATTAAGTGTTACAAGTAACAGTCCAGCTTTAACTTGTGTTGTGTCTACTGAAGTCGGCAGAGTTTTGAGACCGTTGATAGTTGTTGATAACGGAATGAGTAAACTTCGTGACGAACATTTAGTTTTATTGGAACAAGGTTCTTTGCAATGGAGAGATTTAATTAAAGAAGGAGTTATTGAATATATTGACGCTGCTGAAGAAGAAGATGCTTTGGTTTCACAATCTCCTGAACAAATTACTCGTGCGCACACTCACGTTGAAGTTGACCCTCTTGCAATATTTGGATTAGTAACTTCACTTGTTCCTTTCGCAAATCACGACCAGGCAGCTCGTTTGTTAAGAGGAAGTAAAACATTGAGACAATCTCTCGGATTATACGCTGCAAATTATCTTGTAAGACTTGACACAAATTCATCTGTGTTACACTATCCTCAAAATCCTATTGTTAAAAGTTTTGTATTTGATACTTTGAAAATATATCCTGCTGGACAAAATATTGTCGTCGCAATTATGCCTTTTGAAGGATACAATTTAGAAGACGCTACAATTTTGAATAGAGCAAGTGTTGAAAGAGGAATGGGAAGAAGCACCTACTTTAAACCATACGGTGCAACTGAATTGAATTATGCTGGTGGTTTGAAAGATGAAATAACTATTCCAGATAAAGATGTTGGCGGATATAGAACTGAAGCGTCATATAGACTCCTCGAAGATGACGGAATTATTTATCCTGAAGCACAACTTAGCGCTTCTGAAGTTATCATCGGTAGAACAACCCCTCCTAAATTTTTATCTGAAGCAAGAGATTTAAGTATTCAATCTAAAAAAGAAGGAAGTGTCGCTATTAAACAAGGTGAATCAGGAATTGTCGATGGAGTTTTCATTACAACAGACAGTGAAGGAAATAAAATTGCTCAAGTTAGAATAAGAGACCAAAGAATTCCTGAACCAGGTGATAAATTTTCTACACCTCACGGACAGAAAGGTGTCGTCGGATTATTGGCGGACCCTAAAGATATTCCATTTACTTCTCGCGGAGTTAAACCAGATTTACTTTTTAACCCTCACGGAATTCCGAGCCGTATGACTGTTGGGTATATGATTGAAGTTCTTGCTGGAAAAGTTGGTTCGATAACTGGTTCGTTTATTGACGGCACTCCATTTACAGGAACTAAAGTCGTCGATTTGGAAAAACAACTTGTTCATATGGGATTCAGTTACGACGGAAAAGAAACAATGTACGATGGAGTTACTGGGAGAAAAATGGATGCTAGAATTTATATTGGTAACATGTATTATTTGAAACTTGTTCACATGGTTAAAAATAAATTGCAAGCACGTGCTTCCGGAAAAGTTACTTTATTGACGAGACAACCAGTTGAAGGACGTTCTAGAGGTGGAGCTCTTCGTCTTGGAGAAATGGAACAGCAAGCATTAGTTGGGCACGGAGCATCTTTACTTTTGAAAGAAAGATATGATTCTGATAAAACAACAATTCATATTTGCACTGCGTGCGGAAATATGGGAATTAAAGATATGATTAGAAATAAAACTTATTGTTCTGTTTGCGGAGGAAACGACGTTGAGCCGATAGAAGTTTCATACGCATTTAAATTACTCCTTGAAGAATTATTAGGATTACACATCCTTACTTCATTTGAATTAAAAAACAAATACGAATAAAATGGCATTACCTGAAATAATTAAGAAGCAAGTGAAATCGTTGAGATTTAGTTTAGTCTCGCCTGAAATAATTAAAAAATTAAGTACTGCGAAAATAGTTACACCTGAACTTTACGATATTGACGGATTCCCTGTTGATGGTGGTTTGATGGACTTACGTCTTGGAGCTGTTGATCCAGTTGTTAGATGTAGAACTTGTGGAGGCAGATTGAAAGAATGTTTAGGACACCCTGGAAGTGTTGAACTTGCTCGTCCAATAATTCACGTAAAATATATTCCACTTATTGAATTGTTCTTGAGAAGTTTCTGTCATATGTGTGGAAAACTTACACTTGAAGAAGATAAACAAAGTAAATATACTCCTACTGAAAGAGCGAAAAAAGCAAGAGACAAGAAAAAATGTCCTCATTGTGATGTTGAAAGAGATAGAATAAAACTTGAAAAACCAACTTCATTTTATAATGGAAAGAAAAGATTATTCCCTAATGAAATTCGTGCATTGTTAGTGAAGATTTCCGACGACGAAATGAAAAAAATAGGGGTTAATCCTAAAACTTTCAGACCAGAGTGGGCAATTATTTCGCAGTTACTTGTTCCAAGCGTTACTGTAAGACCTTCAATTACTCTTGAAAGTGGGGAGAGAAGCGAAGACGACTTGACTCACAAGATTTCGGATATTATTCGTGCGAATCAAAGATTGTGGGAAAATTTAAATGCGGGTGCTCCAGAAGTTATTATTGAAGACCTTTGGGATTTACTTCAATATCACGTTACAACTTTCTTTGACAATAATATCTCAAAAATTCCTCCTGCAAGACATCGTTCGGGACAACCTTTGAAAACAATAACTGAAAGAATAAAAGGAAAAGAAGGACGCATTAGAAAAAACCTTGCCGGAAAGCGCGTAAATTATTCTGGAAGAACGGTAATTTCGCCAGACCCATATTTGAAACTTGATGAAGTGGGAATTCCTCTTGAAGTTGCTAAAATAATTACCGTTTGTGAAGGCGTTACAACTTTGAATTTGGAATATATGCAAGAATTAGTTAGAAAGGGAGATAAACATCCAGGTGCGAATTATATTGTTCGTCCAGATGGTAAGAAAAAAAGAATTACTGAAGAATTGAAAGAAGAAATTTGCACCGAACTTACTCCCGGATATAAAGTTGAAAGACATTTGGCCGACGGAGATGTTGTTCTTTTCAACAGACATCCTTCGCTTCACAAACAAAGTTTGATGGCACATTATGTTCGCGTGTTGCCTCATAAAACTTTCAGATTAAATCCAGTAGTTGTAGCTCCATATAACGCTGACTTCGACGGAGACGAAGTAAACATCCATTCTCCTCAAACTGAAGAAGCTCGTTCTGAAGCAATTTCGCTTTTAGATATTAAGAAAAATATTATTTCCACAAAAAATAATACTAATATGATTGGTTTGATTACTGATTCACTTACTGGAAATTATATCCTTGGAAATGATACTTTCTCGAAATCAGATGTGGACCAATTTTTATATGCTACAAATGTTATTAACGAACTCAAAGGAAAAAATATTGAAGGAACTGAAGTTTTTGCACAAATATTGCCGAAAAATAATTCTATCAAGATGCCTAAACATCTTACTGATGAAACAACTTTAGGTTTGGAAAAAGGAGAAATGGTTAATTGGATAGATAAACATCACGGAAGACAAGAAGTAATAAATACTATGCAAAAAGCGGCAATGCTTGGAACTCAATATATTACTCGTCGAGGATTCTCGATTGGTTTACGTGATTTAGACGTATCTTCAAAAGTAAAAGAAATTACTTCTAAAGTTATAGAAGTTGCAAAAGAAAAAACTAAAAAAATTACTGAAGAAGGAAAATCTGGAAAACTTGAATTATTACCTGGTAAAAATATTGAAGAAACTCGCGAAATTAAAATCTCTCAAATCTTGAACGAAATTCGTACGGATTTGGGTAAAGTAGTAAAAGAAAATCTTGTTCCGAATAGTAATATAAATAAAATGATTGCTTCTGGAGCGGCTGGAAGTGCAAATAATATTACTCAAATTGGATGTTGTGTGGGACAGCAAATTTTGTGGAACAAACGAGTTAGTTTTGGATATAAAGGAAGAACTACTTCGCACTTTGCAAAAGGAGATATTGGACCTGAAGCAAGAGGATTTGTTCAGTCGTCATTCTTTGAAGGTTTGAAACCTACTGAATTTTTCTTTGGAGCAATTACTGGAAGAGACGGACTTATGGACACAGCTTTGAGAACGCCTAAATCAGGTTATCTTTATAGAAGATTAGTTAGCGCATTGCAAGATTTGAAAGTTGAATATGATGGAACTGTTCGAGATGCTTCTGAAAATGTTGTTCAATTTGAATATGGTGGGGACGGAATTGACGTTTCTGAAAAACATAATGGTAAAAAAATCCAACCTGGAGAAGCTGTGGGAGTTACAACTTCGCAATCATTTGGAGAATCTTCTACACAGATGGTTTTGAACGTGTTCCACTCTGCTGGAGTTGCAGAAGTGCAAGTTACACTTGGACTTCCTAGATTAATTGAAATCTTCGACGCTAGAAAAGAACCATCCACACCTTCTATGGAAATTTATCTTGATAAAGAGTCTAACAATGAAAAAGAATCGCGTAATATTGCTGAAAAATTGAAAGAAGTTAAACTTGAAGAAATTTCTGCTGAAGTTAAAATTGATTTCGCGAATAAAAGAATTGAAATTGCACTTGACCAAAATGCTTTGAAATCTGTTCACGTTGGAGCACATAAAATAGTTGAAAGATTACAGGAAAAAGGATTTGAAGCAAAACAAAAAGAAAATTCTGTTATTTTGAATACTCCCGATTTAACATTTAGAGATATGTATAAACTTAAAGAAAAAATTAAAAAAACAATTATTTCTGGAGTTAAAGATATTGCACAAGTTGTTGTTGCACATCGTGGAAAAGATTTCGTTATTTTGACTTCTGGAAGTAACTTAAGTGAAGTTCTTGCTGTTAAAGGAATTAATAGAGAGAAAGTTTTCACAAATAATGTTCATGAAATTGCTAATGTTCTTGGAATTGAATCTGCACGTGAAGCAATAATTTTAGAAATACAGAAAGTTTTGGAAAGTCAAGGTTTAGATATTGATGAAAGACACTTAGATTTAATTTCTGATGCTATGACAAACACAGGTGTTGTGAAAGGAGTTACGCGTATGGGAATTATTTCTAACAAATCAAGTATTTTCGCTCGTGCTGCTTTCGAAACACCAGATAAACAATTTGTTAATGCAACAATACAAGGTAAAAAAGATGAATTAGCGTCAGTAATTGAAAATATTATCTTGAACCAACCAGTTCCAGTTGGAACAGGACTTCCAGGTTTGATTGTAAAAATTACTGGACCTCTTGTTGAGAAAAGAGTGAAGAAGAAATAAATTTTTAATTTGAATTTTGATTTCTAAATTTTTTATAAATTTTTTTGTTTGTGTTTTATTTTTTAGTAAATTTTATGCTTGAAAATAATTTTCCAATTTTCTTCATATAAAACTTATCAAAAAATAGAGTAAGTTTTATAAACTATATTCGTGCTAAAATAATATCTTAAAATGAAAACAATCGATATGCAAACAATGCGTTATATGAATCTTTTAGACACTGTTGCACATGTTCACGCAAGTAAATGTTTTGTTTATAATAACACTGTTTATTTTGCAGTTTCTCCCAAATTATTTTCGCGTGCATTGGGAATTGAAAATAGAAATGTAAGTTTAATTTCTCAACGTTTAGAAAAACGCGTTAGAATTATTCGCGATGTTGAAGAGGATATTTCCGGAATTAGTAAATTTATTGGTGCGATAATTTCACCAGTTAGTTTTGCATCTATTGAATTAAAAGATAATTTACTTGTTCTTACTGCTGGTTCTCGCGAAAGAGCTGCGACGTTGATTGGAAGAAATAAAGTTAGATTGATTGAATTAAACGCCGTGCTTGAATCTTATTTTGGAAAAACGATTAGAATAATTTAATTATAGCAAAATATCAAAAAATCGATGAATGATTTTGTTGCACAGAAGTTTGTCTTCTCGAACAAACTTCTTGTGCTCGAAGTGTTCCACACCCTAAAGGGAGTGGTTTCAGCCAAACACTTAGACATAAGAAATTTAATTATTGATAGACTGTTTAGAAAAGATTTAAAAAGCAATTTTACGCAAGGAGTATATATGGGTTTAATGAGTGCGAAAAAATTAATGAAGAACCGTAAAAAGTTTAGATGGAACGACTACACTTATAAGGTTCGTAAATTGAATTTGCGAGAAAAAGCTGATCCTCTTGGTGGAGCTTCTCAAGCAAAAGGAATTGTAGTCAGTAAATTTCAAAAAGAAGCTGCACAGCCTTCTTCTGGTATGAGAAAATGTTGCAAAGTGCAACTTGTTAAAAGTAGCATTTCTGTCGGAGCATTTATTCCCGGAAACTTAGCACAAAAGTTTATTGATGAACACGATGAAGTTATAATTGAAAGAATTGGTGGAAAACAAGGACGTTCTAAAGGAAATATTAGAGGTATCAGATTTAGAGTAATTAAAGTAAACGACCAACCACTTGCTTTATTGTGGAAAGGTAAAATAGAGAAAGGAAGAAGATGAGTTTTAAAATATTTGATTTATATGATATGGATGAAGTTAAAGTAAATGATAAATCTCTTGCTCCTTATTTAAATATTCAACCTAAACTTTTGATAAAATCTCACGGAAGAAATGTTGGTAAATTTACTCAAACTAAAGTTCATATTCTTGAACGTTTAGCTAATCGACTCGCAGTTCCTGGACACGTTGGAAAAAAACATAAAATAATTACATCACATGCTTCGGGAAAATATAATCGTAATATGACTACGATTTTGAGTATGTTGAAAATTGTTGCTGAAAAAAAGAAAACTAATCCTTTGCAAGTTTTAATAACTGCTATTGAAAATGCGTCCCCTCGTGATGAAATTACTACTATTGAATATGGTGGTGCGCGTTATCCGCAAGCAGTTGACGTTTCGCCTATGAGAAGAATTAATCTTGTTATTAGATGGATGATTCAAGGTTCTTTCCAAAAATCTTTTGGGAAAAAAAGAACGATGGCTGAATCTCTTGCTCTTGAAATTATTAACGCTTCAGAAAAAAATATGGAAAGTTATGCTTTGAATAAAAAAAATGAATCTGAAAAACAAGCTGATTCTGCACGATAATTAACTTCTTTGAATGATTTTGGAAGTCCTGAACTTAGAAGACTGATTAAAGATTATCATCTTGAATGAAATTTGAGAAAAGTTTTTAAACAAACGTAACAAAATATATTTATGGCCTATCAAGAAAACTGCATATTCTGTAAAATTGTAAAGGGTGAATCTCCCTCTCATAAGCTCTGGGAAGATTCTAAACATATTGCATTTTTGAGTATTTTTCCCAATACTGAAGGATT